>JAGOBX010000390.1 GCA_017999075.1 Candidatus Babelota bacterium
TATCTTTTGCGATTTCTATAAAAATTTTTTTGTTTTTATTATAAAAATATATGTTAGATAATATAAAAAAAACTATAATAGAAATATATAAATATAGATTCATTATGAAAATAAGAACATCTGTATCAAGTGTTATTTATTATAATTTTATATTATAAAATAAATTTTATAAAAAATCATCCAAAAATTCATTTTAAGTCGTAAGAAATTCGACTTGACAAATAATTACGATTTTATATTATACTGAACGAAAATAATTTCCAAAATTGGGAAGAAGATGAAGATAATAAAAGGCAATATAATTAATCCATTAAACAGATTAAAGACAGAATACTTTGAAAATTATGCAATTGCTGTTGAAGACGGAAAAATAGCAGAATTATTTCCATTTAAAGAAATTGAAAAAAAGTATGGACATACAGAATATTCATTAGTTGATTTTTCAGGAAAATTCATCTCTCCCGGATTTATAGATAATCATCTGCATATTCCTCAAGTCAACCAGAGAGCACGTTACGGCGAAAATCTTATGGATTGGCTTAATAAATATATTTTAAATGCCGAAGAGTCATTTGCGGATCCGAAAATTGCCGAAAGAGAAATAAGAAATTGTTTTAACTGCCTTATAGCAAACGGTACTACAACAGCAGTAATGTATAATTCATATCACAAAAGCGCGACAGAATTAGCATTTTCGATTGCTGAAAAATCAGGATTAAAAGTTTTTATAGGTAAAACAATGATGGATTTTTTTGTGTCCGGCAGACAATATGAAACAACCGAACAATCGCTTAGAGATAGTTATGATCTTTTTAAAAAATGGAATGGAAAATATGACGGAAGGCTGAATTATATTTTTTCTCCAAGGTTTGCACCCGCGTGCAGTTTTGAGTTATTAATGGAACTTGGAAATATTGCTAAGAAAGAGCATATTTATATTCAATCTCATTTGAGCGAGAATAAAGAAGAAATCGACCATGCTTTGAACAAATTTTTCGGATTTGAAACATACACTGATATTTATTACAGAGCTGGTTTATTAACAGAAAAAACTATTATGGGTCATTGCATTCATTTGACGGATTATGAATTTAATTTATTGAAAGAAACGGGAACTAAAATTGCACATTGCCCGTCTTCAAATTTTTTTTTAAAATCAGGAAGTTTTAATCTGGGAGCTGCAGAAAAAAAAGGAATTGAATTAGGGCTTGGCAGCGATGTCGGAGCAGGCCCTAGTTTTTCGTTATTTGATGTAATGAAATCATTGAATTATGCTCAGCCGTATCATATTCCACCTCAAAAATCTTTTTATTATTCTACACTTGGAAATGCGCGGGTATTGGGGATAGATAGCGCCACCGGGAATTTTGAAAAAGGAAAAGATGCGGATTTTATTGTTATAGATGTTAAAAAATATCATAATGATTTTGAGTTTTTATCTATAGAGGATTTGCTAGCATATTTGATTTATCTGGGTCATGAGGGTTTTATAACTGACGTTTATGTTCGCGGAGAAAAAATTGATTTTTTATAATCATTTTATTTCAAAACATAATATAATATCTTAATAAAAATGAAATAAAAGGATTGACTGCTGTGAATAATTTTTTCAGAAAATGTTTTAATATAGATAAATTTTTGAAATTAACAAACCATTGTTATAACATTTCGAATGTTAATTTTTCGTGCGCTTCAATGTTTGCAGCTTCGTTGTCTGAATGCTGTTCAGAATCGGAGACATCTGTTTTTGTTTTGCCTGAAGAAAAATATGTTGACAGGTTTTTTTTTGAAACGTCAGACATATTTTCAGGATTGTATATTTTACCTATAGTTAATACAGAAAAATATTCAAATTCGATAATTGACTCTCTAATAAAATTTACTTCTCGCGATACCTTGAAAAAAATAATAATTCTTACCCCTCAATCCTTTGATATAAAATATCCGGATAAACAAAATATAAAAAAACATATAATAGAATTAAAAAAAGATTTTGATTATAACACGTCAGACATTCTTAATTTTCTTGAAAAAAATGGGTTTGAACATGTTGATATAGTAAGAGAAAAAAATAATTATTCTGTTCGAGGCGGAATAATTGATGTTTTTCCTGAATATATAGACAAACCTTTCCGCCTTGATTTTTTTGGCGATACATTGAGTTCTATAAGAAATTTTGATGAAAATTCTCAAAGATCAATAAACGAATTGGATTCTGCAGTGATTTTGCCGCGGCTGGAAAATATAGAATGCGATGAAAGTTTAGAAACTTTTTTTTATGATAAGAATGTAGTATTCGTATATGAACCTGTGTTATGTAAAAAAAATTATAAAGGAGATTATGATAGAGTTATAAATTCGGTTTCAAGTAAGATTAAATTTAATTTGAGTTTGCTTGGCGAGTCTGACATAGAAAATTCTATTCCTTTAAATGTTGATTCTAATATAATTTTTAATGCTAACAACACAGCAGCAATTTTGAATTCTGCAGTATACAACAAAAAGAATATAGTATTATCCGCAAATTACGATTCTCAGATAAACAGGTTGATCAATATTCTTGAATCAAATAAATTTCAGTATAAAAAAATTGAAGGATTCAATGATATTGACCTGAAAAACAAAAACTTTATATTTATTGTAAAATCGAATATAATAGAACCGTTTGAAATTCTTGGCGAAAATATTCTGATATTGCCTGAATCCAGTTTTTCAAGCGGAAGACATATTAAAAATAAATCACATCTTATTGAATACGAATCAATTCCGTATCATAGTTTTTCAGAACTTAATGAGAACGATTTTGTTGTTCATATAGATTATGGAATAGGGATTTACCGAAAAATTGAAACAATTGAAATTGATGGAAAAAATCAGGATTTTCTTTTGATTCAATACGCTGATGATGGTCAATTATTTTTGCCTGTAGAACATCTTAACAAAATTCAGAAGTATATAGGAGATAGTGAAACCAATCCTGCTTTATATAGACTCGGCGGTTCTGCATGGCAGAAGGTAAAATTGAAAGCAAAAAAAGAAATCGGCAGAATAGCGGCTGAACTGGTTGAATTGTATGCCCGCCGTGAAATAAAAACGGGAATAAAATTTTCAAGAGATACTCCGTGGCAACTTGAATTTGAAGAGGAATTTTCATGGGAAGAAACCAGAGATCAGTTGAAAGTTATTGATGAAGTTAAGCGAGATATGGAATCGGAAAAAGTTATGGATAGATTGGTATGCGGAGATGTCGGATACGGAAAAACAGAAATTGCCGTAAGAGCTGTATTTAAATCTGCCGGCTCAGGTTATCAGTCGGCAGTAATAGTTCCAACTACAATATTAGCGAGCCAGCACTATAACACTTTTAAAGACAGGTTTTCAAATTATCCGTTTAAAGTTGAAGTTATAAGCAGATTTAAATCAAAAACAGAACAAAAACAGATTTTGAAAAAATTGGAAACAGGGGAAATTGACGTTATTATCGGGACTCACAGGCTGCTGCAGAAAGATGTTAAATTTAAAAAAATCGGGCTGCTGATAATAGATGAGGAACAACGGTTCGGAGTAAAACATAAAGAGCGGATTAAACAAATGAAAAGCAACATAGATGTATTATCTATGACGGCTACTCCGATACCCAGAACTTTACATATGTCGCTTATGGGAATAAGGGATATAAGCGTTATTACTACTCCGCCTAAAGGGAGAATACCTATTGAAGTTATTGTTGCTGAAGACACTGATGAAGTAATAAGAACAGCAGTAATGAATGAAATGGAGAGAAAAGGCCAGATATATTGTATTCACAATAGAATTGAGAACATAAAAAATATAGAATCAAGACTGAACAGAATAGTTCCTGAAGCAAGAATCGCTGTAATTCACGGAAGACTTGATCCTGAACAAATAGAAGATGCGATGATAGATTTCATAGAAAAAAAGTACGACATACTTTTGGCAACTACAATTATAGAAAACGGTTTGGATATACCAAATGTTAATACTTTAATAA
>JAGOBX010000391.1 GCA_017999075.1 Candidatus Babelota bacterium
GAAAACAAACGGAGGCAAAAAAATAGCCGGATTAAGCGCGTTCGGATTCAGCGGAACTAATGTGCATTGTATAATAGAAGAACCTCCATCAGAATTAAAAGGATATGAATCTGAAAATTATATTCTTCCAGTATCAGCGAAAAGTAAGAACGCGTTAAATGATTTAATCAAAAAATATATAAAATTTATAAAAAACCATTCTGATGTTAAACCAGGAGATTTATGTTATACAGCTGCTGTCGGCAGGCGGCATTTTGAAAACAGAATAGCTGTTATGGGTAAAAACCTGCAGGAAATAGAATCCACGTTAGAGGAATTTCTTAACAACGATAAGGTTCAAAAACAGGAAATTATGAAACCGGAGAATAAAAAAATAGTATTTTTATTTTCAGGTCAGGGCTCGCAATACTCCGGTATGTTAAAGGATTTATATGATAAGAATAAAATATTTAAGGATTCAATGGACAAATGTTTTAATGAATCGGCCAGGTATCTTGAACTTCCGCTTTACGATGTTTTATACACTGAAAAATACGGTAAAGAATTGATCAACCGCACTGATTATGCGCAGCCTGCAGTATTGGCAATTGAATATTCGCTGACAGAATTTTGGAAGAGTATAGGCATTATTCCTGCAATAGCAATGGGGCACAGTATAGGCGAAATCAGCGCAGCATTAATAGCTGGCAGTATGACATTGGATGATGCGATGAAACTTGCATGTCTGAGAGGCAGACTGATGAATTCAGCTATTGGAGCTGGAGAAATGTATGAATTGTTTTCGAGTGAAACTATAACACAGGAGTTGATCGAACCGTTTAAAAATAATATATCAATAGCAGCATTAAACAGTCCTAACAATACTGTCATATCCGGATATAAAGAACAAATGCAGAAGATAATAGAAATCTGCGAGCAAAGAAAAATAAAATATAAAAAATTAAATGTTTCACATGCTTTTCATTCTCAGCAGATGGATAGCGTTCTTGATGAATTCGAAAAAATTGCTGGGGAAATAACCTTTAAAAAACCTGAAATTCCGGTAATATCGGATTTGAGCGGTAAAATAGCATCAGGTGAAGAATTATTGACTGCAGGATACTGGCGCAGGCATTTAAGGAATACGGTCAGATTTACGGATGCTGTTAAAACGCTTGAAGATATGGGTTATACTATTTTTCTTGAGATAGGCGCAAAATCTCCATTGACATATCTCGGGACATTAAATTCTGTCAATAAGAATTCAATTTTTATAGCAAGTCAGCCTCGGGGCATAGAGGGAACTTCTGGTTTATATTCTGCGATAATATCATTATATACTGCAAATATATTTGATGATTGGCGTAGATTTTTCGGAGCAGGAAAATATCGGAAAATTGATTTGCCGTATTACGCGTTTCAAAAAAGCGAGTATAAAATGGATGTAATGCGCAGCCAGCGATTAAGACAAGATTCTCAGCATTCGGTTATGACTCATCCTTTTATAGGCAGGCGCAATGAAACGCCTATACTCGAAAATGTTGTAACATATGACACTGTATTTAACGGGCAAAATCCTGATTTTGCCAAAGAACATATAATTTTTGATACTATAATTTTACCAGGATCTGCGCATATATCAATGCTTTTATCTGCAATGCAGCTGGATTTTAAAGCTGCACCTTTCATTATAGAAGATTATAATTTTATATCGCCTATAACGTTGACGGATGAAGAAGAACAGCAGGTATTGCTTATAATCAACAAACAAACTGTACCCATAACAGCGGAAATTTACAGTAGAATATCAGGAGATAACGATGTTTGGCAGAAACGAAGTTACGGAATTTTAAATTCGGAAAATAATATGACCTCGGAAAAAATAAATTTGGCTGAAATAAAAAAAATGTGCCCGAAAGAAAAATCGGTATCCGAAATTTTTGAACAAATGCAGAAAGCCGGATATGATTTGGGTAAACATTTTTTCAGATTTAAAGAAATGTTTCAGGGCGATAATCATTCATTATGCAAACTGGATTTAAGCGAAAAAACAATATTCTCGAAAAAATATGCGATTCATCCGGGATTGCTTGATACGATTTTTCAATGTTCGCTGCCGGCCAATGATAAAATTCTTGAAAATATGTTCCTTAATAATAAGGCGATAATTCCAATATATTGCAGGCAGTTAAAGTTTTATGACGTTCTTCCGGCAGGTAAAGAATTATATGCGTATGCAAAAATAAATTCGTTAACATCGTTGTTTGTATCGACTGACATCATAGTTTTTGACAGTTCGGGAGAAATATATATTGAAATAAATGATTTTTCTATAAGATATACTGACAGATTAGTGTTATACAGAGAATTGAATAAGAATTATTCTAATTATATGTTTTCATTAAATTGGCTGCCGGAAAAAAATATACGCATTGAAACTACTCCTTCAACAATACAGGAAAGTTATTTGATATTTTCTGAAAATAATGATGATTTTCAAAATTTAAGTAAAAAATTATCAGCAGATATAACTAAAATATCGCATTCTTCAGGTTATACTATGATCAACGCAAACGAGTTTAATATAAACTACGGAAAAATTGAAGATTTTGCATTATTATTTGAAGCATTACGCCATAGAAAGAATCTTGACGATTTGAAAATATTGATTTTTATCGATGATTGCTTGCAATCAGGCGAAAATATAGACACAGTAATTGCCGAAAAAGAAGCGTTTATAAATATAAATCTTTTATTAAATTTGTTGAAAACAATAAAAAGAGCAGGCAATAAAATTAAGATATTTATATTTACGAAAAATGTTAACGGGTTAAATTCCGGGAATATTTCAATCACTGCAGCTCCTGTATGGGGAATATTCAGGACAATGATAAATGAAACTCCTGAAATAGCGGGAGGAATAATTGATTTGCCAGTAACCGGAATGAAAAATATTGACGATAGAATTGTTGAAATATTAAAATCAGAGGTATGCGCGCGGCAGATAATTATAAATGAACAAAATGAAATATTAACGCCTTCGATTGAAAAAATTGATAATTTAATGATGCCTAAAAAAGATATTTATATATATCCTGATGCTACTTACTTGATAACCGGCGGTTATGGAGCGATAGGTAAAAGCATTACACGATGGCTTGTAGAACTTGGTGCGAAAAATATTGTGCTGCTTGGCAGGACAGGAGCAAGCGCAACGGATAAAATATTCATTGAAAAATTTTATAACCAGGGTGTAAATATTAAGGTTGAATCAGGAGATGTGTCTAATCCGGAAGATATCAAGCTATTAATGGAGCGGATAAATAACGATATGCCGGAACTTCGCGGAATATTCCATACAGCAGGCGTGCTTCAGGACGCTATACTTTTAAATCAAACGGAAATGCATTTCAGAAATGTGATGAATCCGAAATTTTTAGGCAGTATAAATCTCTATAATACATTTATGAAAAAAAAATTAGATTTCATAATATTATTTTCGTCGTTTTCTTCTATAATAGGAAGTCAGGGACAGGCGAATTATGCAGCGGCAAATATGTGTTTAAATAGTTTTGCCGGATATATGAAACAAAAAAATATAAATGCTTACAGCATAAGCTGGGGACCTTGGTTGGGCGGGGGTATGGCTGACGGATCGCAGGACCGCATTTCAAATATTAGGCAGATGGGATTAAAAGGATTCAAACCGAACGATGGATTGCAGATATTATCCAAAATAATTACATTTGATGATTATTCACCGATAGCTGTGGATTGCGACTGGCAGCAAGTTGCTAAAAAAACAAACAGCAGTATGAATTATTTATTTTCAAATTTTGTAAAACAGGAAAAATCAGAAGAAAAAATTGAGAATGAATCTGAAAAAATCGAGGATATTTCAAAAATTTATAAAATGCTGGGAAATACTGAATTTGAAAAGAAAGAACATTTGAAAAATTATATTTTATCAGCCGCTGCTGAAATAATGGAACAGAAAGATCAATCTTGCATATCT
>JAGOBX010000392.1 GCA_017999075.1 Candidatus Babelota bacterium
TAATGTGTAATAATTTCACATAAATTCAGCAAAAACATTCTTTTTTTTGTTTTATAAAAATATATTATTTAATAACAATATAATAATAAATCTGTTAATAAAACAAAAAAAATATAATAAACGAATAATTATTGCATTTTATTTAATTCTATTATAAAAATTATTATATTAAAAAATCCGGGGAGGAGTCTTATTATGAAAAAATTTATTTTTATATTTATTATATTAATTAATTTTGTATTATTATATGCTGCAGACTTACAGGTTAACGTAGATAAAGTTATCGGTACTGTTAAAATTGCTAAATCAGGCGCATCTTCAAGAACTGTACTAAAACCTGGAGATTCAGTATCCCAAAATGATGTAATAACCACATATTTTAACTCAAAATTAACTTTAACAATAGAAAATAAAGCAAAACTTGTAATTAATGAAAACAGCACTGTAGATTTAAAAACTCTTCAATATGACCCTGCTACCGGTGATTATAAAGCTGATATAAAAATGTGGATAGGAAAAATACAGACTAAAGTCAATAAACTTTCTTCTGAAAACAGTAAATTTACAGTTTCTACACCTACAGCAGTATGCGGTGTCAGAGGCACACAATTTACTGTAAATGTTGATGAGGACGGAAAAACTACTCTTGGCGTTAAGGAAGGTTCAGTTGAACTCGCACCTATACAAAATCAAGCAAAATCCGTTTTAGTTGAAAAACAACAGGTTACTCAATCAGATGGTTTATCAGCATCTCAACCTAAATCTTTAGATGCTAAAACTCAAGCAGAACTTTTTTCTGAAAACCTTGAAACTTCTTCAGCTCCTGATAATAACATAAAACCTCAAGGTTCAGAGTTAACATTACAGCAGCCTGCTGATAACACAACTTCTGCAAAACTCAATCTTTTAGTTCAAGAACCTAAAAATAATATTGTAACTAAATCTGCGAATGTTACTGTACGCGGCACAATAGAACCTGTTAATGCCGAATTATTCGTTAACGGAAACAAAATATTAAACAATAAAGGAAATTTTTCGACAGATATAATTCTCAACGAAGGTAAAAACAATATTAAAATTACTGCCCGGGACATAGTCAAAAACGAAGAAATTTCAAATGATATTCAAATTGTTGTTGATACTCAAAAACCCAATATTAAAATTATTAAAAAAACTATCGATGATTTAGGAAATATAGAAATTATTGGAGCCACAGAACCGGATGCAGAAGTTATTATTAATAACAAATATACTATAAAATCAAATGAAACCGGGGCTTTCAATAAAAAATTCAAACTTGAATCAGGTACTTCTATAGAAATAGAAGTTCGCGATAAAGCCGGCTGGATAAACAATTCTTCTGAAGATATTTCAGGAATAATAGATCAGCTGCCTCCTGTTCTCTCTTCAATTACAATTCAACCTGAAAATGCATCAGCCGGTCAATTGTTAAATATTAATATCTCATTTCAGGATAACAGCGATATTAAAAACAATGCTTATCTAATTATTTCAGGTCCAAACAATTATTCAAGAAAAATTCAATTATCTAAAATCGACAAAACAAATTTTACTGTAAATTTCAGTTTTGAAACAAACGTAAAAAACGGTTCTTATCTTATATCTTCTGTATTTGCCGAAGATGCCAAAAACAATTCAATTATTCTTCAGCCAAATAAATCTATTACAGTAATTAATGAACCTCCATTAGTGATTTCAGGCATCAAAGCAGAAGCTCTTCCTGAAGGAAAATGTATAATTTTATCATGGGATATGCTTCAGGAAAATGACATTGCAGGATATAAAATTTTTCGAGCAAATACTCCAAACGGTCCTTTTACACAAACTGCTTTGGTTTCTTCAAACTCATATATGGACAAATCAGTTGAAAACAATTCTGCTTATTATTATTATGTCTCTGCTATTGATTACGCCAATCAGCAGGGAAAAAATTCAGCTATAGTGTCTGCAATATCAAAAAATTTAACTAAACCTATGCCGCCGCAAATGTTGTCAGCAGAAAAAATCAGTAATGGAATTCATATTGAATGGGCTCCTTCTCAAAGCCAGGACATTGCTGGATATTATATATATGTAATTGAAAATAATATGCCTATAAAAATAGGGCAGACTAATTCAACTACAATTTCATTTAATCACAACAGCGGATTACAACCTAATAAAACATATAATTATGCGGTTTCAGCAATAGGATTAAATTCTAAAGAAAGCGAAAAATCAAATATTTTATCCGTAAAATGGTAAAATATAATATTAGAAATTTTATAAAAAATTGAACTATTGAACTTAAACGGAATGTTTCCAAATGGACATTAGGAAACATTCCGTTTATTTTTTATTCATAACTAAAAATAATATTACAGCATAATAAAATAAACCTATTTACTCAAATTCCAAATTCTATTCAATATGTTATTTCAAACTTTTTCAGTCTTGCAATTTCGGATATAGTTTTTATAATAGCTGAATCAAGTGTATTTTTACTTGAAAGATTTTGAATATGATCAGCTGCGTATTTTTCCCGTTCTTTCGACAATTGATTTATTTTATGCTGAATCAAAGCACGTTTTTTTTTCAAGTTATCCAGATATTTTTTACGTTCTTCAAAATTCATTTTTTTCAATTCTTCCGGTACCTCTTCTTCTTTCATAGTATGCAAAATTTCTTCATCAGTTTCATAAGCATCTACCAAATCCCAATCTTCATTTTTGTAAACTGATTTTGATTTTACCGACGCACGCTGCACTGCTATTTCAGAATTTACACTCATCGCATTATAATCTTGTTTCAATTGATTTAATTTTTTTGATTCTCCTGTTCTTCCATATCCGATGTATGTTAAGTTAAGTTCATTGTTCAATTTAATTATTTCAGTGTCCTGCGGAGCGGATACGGCAACTATTATCTGGTTGTGATCTATATTTATATATTTCCCATCGGCAATATCTGCCCCTTCTTTCCAATATGTCCTTACTCCTTCATCATAATTTCCGCAAAAAATCGTGTTAACAATAATTGATTTTTTAATTGCTGCTTTACATGACTTTCTGAAATCCACTATATTTTGCGCCTGGTTGAACGGTTCATTGCCAGCTATAAAAATAAGTTTTAAATCTTCAGGCGAAGCACTCCAGTTCAATGATTCTACAGCAGACCTGATTACCCAACCGCAATATTCGTTGCCGCCGTTTGTTTTTAATTTAAATAACTCATCTGAAATCAAATCAAGATCAGTTGTAAATTGCGATACCATACGTATAAATCCTTCTTCAGATTCAAGAGAATTTTTTCCATATTCAAACAATGACACATTTAATTCAGGAGATATTCCGTATTTTTTCGCTGATGCAAGTTCATTAACAATTTTCCATAATTGAGATTTCGCCTGATCAATCAATCCGTCCATACTATTGCTTGTATCAAGCAGTAGCGCAATTTGTATCAAAGGTTTATTTAAATTTTCAGCTTCATCTGATCCATAGAATTCTTTGTCTTCCTGATTTATTATCCTATATGACTTTACATTAATCTCTCCTGTCCAATCTCTTTTTTTCAATATATCACATTCAACTTCTATTATTTTTCCATCAAGTTTTTTATATTCATCAGGTAATCCGTTTAAAATCCTATATGTTTTCTTTGATCTTGATTTCCAATTATTTATCAAATAAATATAATTTTCATCCGTTACACTTATTTTTCCGATAATCACACTGTGTTTTTTTCCGTTATCTTTAAAATATGGTTCTGATTTAACAAAAGACGTATTCCCCGTAAAAAAATAAACTGCAAAAAAAATAAATAAAAATAATTGTTTTAAAAAATTCATGTTAATTCAACTCCTTAAATTTCAACTTTCAACAATAATTAGAGATTATTTTTTGTTTTTTGTTCAAGATTATTTTTCAAAAAATAAAAATAGCAAATTTTGTTCTTAAAAATAAAACATTATTATGGAACTGTTTC
>JAGOBX010000012.1 GCA_017999075.1 Candidatus Babelota bacterium
TAAAAAATATGCTTATAGACTTCGGCGTCAGATTTAACAAAAAAGAAAACTCTAAAGTTTATCTTCTTGAATCGCTTAATAAACTTTTGATAAAAGAATATTCTGAAAACAGGATTGTGGCAACAATAATAGACGAATCTCAATTAATTAGCATTGAAACTCTCGAAGAAATAAGACTGCTGACAAACCTTGAGACCAACAATCACAAATTAATTCAAATAATTTTATGCGGTCAGCCTGATTTTGACAGAATAATAAATTCGGACAGACTGCAGCAATTAAAACAAAGGATTAATTTTTATTGTCATCTTCTTCCGCTGTCTTTTGAAGAAATGATTAATTATATAAATCACAGGATGCACATAGCAGGCCGTCCTGAACCAGTTCCAATAACCGAAAACGCATTAAAACTTATTTATTTTTATTCAAAAGGAATACCGAGAATAGTAAACTCAATATGCGACAAATCAATGATTTCGGCATATGCTTATGATAAATCTGAAGTAAATGTAAATTGCGTTGTATCAGGAATACAGATGCTTGAAGGCAATACTGACAGGAAAAAAGTATATATAGAACTTTTTAAAATAATGATATCCCGATATTACAGATACGCTTTCTGGATAACAATTATTTTTTTTCTGGCATTAATATATTTATCAAAAATAATGAATGTTTGATTCTGGAGTTCAATATGAGCATAATAAAGAAAGCTCTTGATAAAGCTGAAAAAGAAAAGCAATCTTCTGTAAACGAACAACATACTGCAGAACACAGCAATAAAGAAACTTCAAAAGATTATTCTGTTAAAAATTCAAATTCAATTGATAAAAAAGTAAATCCTATGTTTGAACCTCCTATTGATAAGACAAAACCTTATATTAAAAAAAAAATACGTATGCATTCAAAAAATAAAGTTGATAACATATTATTTTCTATTACTATTTTACTGATGATTTTATCTCTTCCCTTATTTATTAATATAAAAAAATTCTTCAAAACTAAAAATGATTTCGAATATAAAGAAAATTCTAATTTAATAGTCAGCGAAAAAAAAATTCCTTTAATAAAAGACGAAATAATAAGCAATAAAAACAATACTGATGATAAATTCCAAAAACCGCAATCATCAACAAAAAATGAAATTATTCAAAATAATAATGAAAAAAAATCTGAAAAACAAATAAAAAAAGATATTTCAAACAACCCAAAAGTTGTATTTGAAAAAAAGAATGATATTCTAAAAAAAAATCAGACTATATCTGAAAAAACCGATATAAACGAAATTTTAGAAATATATAACGACGGCGATAAACAAACAGCACTACTTATTTTAAAATCAAAGTATAAACGTTCGTCAAATGACCTGCAGCTGATTAAATTAATTGCAGAATTATCTTACAATAGCGAAAATTATCAGGATGCAATTTTATATTATCAAAAATTAATTGATTTGGCTAACGACACCGAATCATATTTTAAAATAGGGTTATGTTACCAGATGTTTTTAAAAAATCCCAAAAAAGCAGCCTCATACTACCAAGAATATATCAAAAAAAACGGGATGTATTCTGAAAAAGTAAAGAATATGCTTGAAAACATAAAATACTAATCAGGCTTCAATAATTTTCACAATTACAAAATAAGTTATTGACTTTAATGATTCAAAATTATATTATATTTTCCAAGTATTATGAGAAAAATATACAAACTATTATTCATATATATTGCATTCATTATAATAATTTCAGTCAACCTGCGCGCAGATGATCTTTCCGAAGAAATATTTTATTTTGATACGGAAAATCCGGGAATCAAAAAAAATATAGAAAATGCGCCGATGTCAATAAAAATAAAAGTATTGATCAATCAGTTTAATCAGTATGACGACATAGAATCACGTACCGATGCTATTTTTAACGCTGGGAAACTTGGTTCTGAATCAATTGATTTTTTTAATTACATTTATAATAAGTCTCAAAATCCTATAATAAAAATAGAAGCTTTAAAATCTATTTATAAATATAAACTCAATTTTAAAGAAATAATACTTGATGCAGTAAATAATAATGTTAATGATTCCATAATAATACTGGGAATAGAATGTGCTGTAAATCTAAACGATACTGACAGACTGATTCTTATTGAAAACTGTTTTTCAAGAAAAAATAATGTTTTTTATATATCGCATCTTCTTCCTATTTTATTTTTAAATCCTGAAAACAATAAAAATTTCATACGGAGAATATTGATGCACGACGATCTAGAATTAAGAATGTCCTGTTATAAATATCTTGTCAATTCTGCTCCGAAACTGTTCGAACTTACATGTTTAGGAATGTTTGATGAAAACCCTTTTATAAATAGATTTATATTATCAAAATACAAACTGTACGGAGACAATAACGGAAAACAATTACTGTATTACGGATTGAATTCATCCGATAAAACAGTTTCAGATTACGCTAAAACATTATTAACAACAAATTATTAAATATAAAAACAAGGAAAAATTTATGGAAACAAAAAAACCTAAAAATGAGAAAAAATCAGGCGTACTCCTGCACATAACTTCTTTACCCGGAAATGATTTAATTGGAACGCTGGGAAAAAAATGTTTTAAATTCATTGATTTTTTAGAAAAAAGCGGTCAAACAATTTGGCAGATAAACCCGCTCGGGCCTACAGGTTATGGAGATTCTCCTTATCAAAGTTTTTCAGCGTTTGCAGGGAATATCTGGATAATAGATATCGAAGAATTTGTTGAAACCGGTTATCTCGAAAAGAACGATTGGGAAAATTATGTATTGAATTCAAACAAAACCAAAGTGGATTTCGGAAGATTGACTTCAACAAAACTTCAATTATTGTTTAAAATTTACAAAAATGTTTTTTCAAATGACAGACATTCAATACTTGACGGATTCGAAAAATTCTGCGAAGAATATAAATGGTGGCTGAACGATTTTGCAATATTCATGTCTTTAAAATCATTTTTCGGAGGGAAATGCTGGAATCAATGGCCAGAAGACATAAAATTACGTTATCAACACGCTCTGGTTCATTATGGAACCAAATTAAAAGATGATGTTTTATTCCATAAATTTCTTCAATATATATTTTTCAGACAATGGATGAAAATAAAAAAATACGCAAACTCAAAAAATATAAACATCATAGGCGATGTTCCAATATTTGTCGCTTATGACAGTTCCGATGTTTGGTCCCAACGTCATTATTTTATGCTTGACCGAGATGGAAACCCTTCTTTTGTAGCCGGAGTTCCTCCAGATTATTTCAGCGAAACAGGACAATTATGGGGGAATCCTTTATATAATTGGGAAAGTTTTAAACACACAGAATTCGATTGGTGGCTGAAACGTATAGGTTATTCGCTTTATATATTTGACGGAGTCAGAATAGATCATTTTCGTGGATTTGAAGCTTACTGGACAATCCCGGCTTCTGAAAAAACAGCTATAAATGGTTATTGGTCGAAAGCTCCGTGTTATCAATTATTCAATAAAATATATTCGGTTTTAAAATCACCATTTATTATAGCCGAGGATTTGGGTATTATTACTGAAGAAGTAGAAAAATTCAGAGATACTTATAAATTACCCGGAATGAAGGTATTGCAGTTTGCATTTGAAACACCTGACAACGATTATCTTCCGCACAATTATTTAAATGGAAACTGTGTGGTATATACAGGAACCCATGATAATGAAACCACATTAGGATGGTATAAAAATCTAAATGAAAAAGCTAAAAATACGGTTAAACAATACATTCCCGGAATATCAACAAAAACATGCTGCTGGAGAATGATTGAATATGCAATTGCATCTTCAGCAAAATATGCAATTATTCCTATGCAGGATCTATTTGAACTTGACAATTCGGCAAGAATGAATGCTCCGTCAGTAGCATCAGGAAACTGGCAATGGAGATATGAAGACAAACAACTGACTCCGGATATAATGCAAAAATTATTAAACTTATGTATTTTATATAATAGAACAACTCCTAAAAAAACAGATTAGTATGGCAGCAGTTTTTTACAATAACAAAACTTTTTTTTCAACACTTGACAATCTGCCTGATATGATTTGGCTGGCAGATAAGAATAACAAATTTTACTTTTTCAATAAAGCATTCCTTGATTTTACGGGGAATACGCTCGAAAATCAAATAAAAAACGGATTAAATTCAAATATTCATCACGAAGACAAAGAATATTTTGCTGAAAACTTAATTTTAAATTTCAACCAAAAAAAACAGTTTAAAATAAATTTCAGGTTTCTAAAAAATAACGGGGAATTCAGATTCATAGAAAATAATGTCAGCCCGATGTGTAATGAAAAAAATGAAATCGAATATTTTTTAGGAATAATTTCTGACATCACAAAAAAAAATGAAATTTTCCCAGTTTGTGAAAATCACGATAAATTTTTGCAGGGTATAATAGATTCTCTAACTTCAAACATAGCGGTTATTGATAAAACAGGAACAATCATTACAACAAACAAATCTTGGAATACTTTTTTCAAATCAGACAAAGATCCAGCTGATTCCCAAATATGGATAGGAATTAATTATCTTGAAGTTTTAAAAAAAGCCGCGGATAATAATGTTGAATATTCAAATGAAGCGTATCTCGGATTAAAACAGGTTCTGGAAGGTTCCCTCCCGCATTTCACAATGGAATACAAATTCACTCCTAAAAAAAAAGAACGATGGTATATTTTAAATGCAACTCCGTTAAAATGCGAAACCGGCGGAGTGGTAATAGGGCATATTGACATAACAGAAAGAAAAACAAATGAACATAACATAAAATCTCAGAATGACTTTCTCAGAAGCATTCTTGACTCATTCACAAATCCATTTTATGTGGTTGATGCAAAAACTTATACAATAACAATGATGAATTCTGCGGCTCAAAAAAAACTGCATAAAAAATACTCTGATAAAACAAATTTAAAATGCTATAATGTTTCTCATAAAAGCGATAAACCTTGTGAAATGTCAGAATTACTCTGCCCGGTACGCGAGATTAATAAAACTAAAAAACCTGTTTTGGTGGAGCATTCGCATTTTGATCATTCAGACCATATAAGACATACTGAAATACGCGCATATCCTATATTTGATGAACAAGGCGAAGTGTCACAGGTTATAGAATATATTATTGATATAACAGACAGAAAAAATGAAGATATATTAAAACTCAAACTATTCACAGCAATACAGCAGACTCCAAGCGTAATAGTCATAACCGATTTGAAAGGAAATATAGAATTTGTCAATAAAGCTTTTGAAAAAAATACCGGGTATTCCGCTGAAGAAGTAAAGGGAAAAAGTACGCGTGTTTTAAAAACAGATTTTCATCCTGCTGAAGTCTATGTCGAATTATGGGGTACAATTTCTTCCGGAAAAATATGGCATGGCGAATTATTCAATAAACGCAAAGACGGAAGCACTTACTGGGAATATGCAGCTATATCTCCGATAATAAATGAAAAAGGAGAAATTATAAGTTATATAGCGGTTAAAGACGATATTACTGAACGTAAAAAAATCGAACAAGAACTCAAAGAAGCAAAAAAATCCGCAGAAATAGCAAATCAGTCAAAAAGCATATTTCTTGCAAACATGAGTCACGAAATAAGGACTCCGCTTAATGCTATACTCGGATTTACTGATATCCTGCTTGCCGAAGAAAGTAACAAACAAAAAAAACAGCATCTTCAAATAATCAGCGATTCAGGGAAAAACCTTCTCGCATTAATAAATGATATTCTTGATTTTTCAAAAATAGAAGCAGGAAAAATCATAATTGAAAAAACAAATTTTTCTATATTCAAATTATTTTCTCATATACACGGAATGTTCATTTTCAAAGCAAAAGAAAAAAATATTATTTTTGAAACAGAAATTCCTTCAGATTTTCCGGATCTGATTTACGGCGACGAATACAGATTTAACCAAATAATATTAAACCTTACAAGTAATGCTTTCAAATTCACTGAAAAAGGGAAAATCTTAATCAAAGCAGATTATGATAAAACAAATTCTATCATTTCAATATCCGTATCAGATACTGGAATAGGAATACCGGAAAAAAAAATCAGTAAATTATTCAATCCATTCGAACAGCTCGACAGTTCAACTACAAGAAAATACGGAGGTACAGGTTTAGGATTGGCTATAACAAAAAAACTTACTGAACTTATGGATGGAAAAATTTTTATTGAAAGCAAGGAAAATGCCGGCAGTTTATTCAAAGTTGAAATTCCATGTCCAACAAAAGATTCATCAGTAAGTTTAACAGAAAAATCAAATATAAAATCTGCTGATTATGATAAAGAATTTATAAAACCTATAAAAATCAGCGGAGATAACATGGTTAAATCCTGGTTGTCAAAAATGGAAGGCAATACAAAATTAGAAAAACTTGTTATTATGGGAATACGCAGCCTTCCTGAAAAAATCGAGAGACTTAACAATTCTATCAATTCTAAAAATAATCAGGACATAAAATTCATTTCCCATGATATTAAAGGGTTCTCCGGCAATCTCGGAATGACAGAAATTTATGAATTATCAAGACAAATAGATAATGAAATAAGAAAAGAAAACTGCAATTATAATTTCATAAAATCAAAATTCGACGAACTTAACGAGGTTGTAAAAAATATTCCGCCTGATTATTTCAATGCAGCTGACGGCAGTCAAAACCAGATTCAAAAAGAAAAAAAATACGAAAAATTCCAGATTCTTTTAGCTGAAGACAATCCTGCAAACCAGATATTGCTTCAGACTTTTCTTGAAAAACTCGGTTTATTCTGCGATATAGCAGACAACGGGAAAATAGCCGTAGAAATGCTTTCAAAAAAAAAATACAATCTCCTTCTACTCGACATTCAGATGCCTGTTATGGATGGAGAAGCTGCGCTTAAAATAATACGTAGTGACAGCAGATATAAAAATCTGCATATTATAGCTTTAACAGCAAACGCAATGAAAGGGGATTCTGAAAAATTTTTAAAAGCGGGATGCAACGATTATATTCCAAAACCAATTGACAGAAATTTGTTTAACAAAAAAATTACAAAATTAATACAAAAATAAAATTATGGATTTCAAAAAAATAATAGAACATTGGAATTATAAATGTCCGAATTGCGGTGCAGATTTATCAGTCACAGACAAAGAATGCTATCACTGCAACCTTGATTTCACCAAACACATAACATTAGAAACACAAAAACAATTCAAAAAATTATTGGAAATGCTCCCTATTCCCGTAGTTTACTGGAAAATCTGGGAAACATTTTATGTCATGCTCATTTATCTTGTAGCAAACCTTTTGACCAACAGCATACAAATTAAATATGCTGATCTTGAAAGTGAGAAATATTTTTTGCTGACTATTTTACTAACTCTCGGAAACAGCATCATTTTATTTTCAGCAACATGGTTTATTGCAATAAAAAAATATAAACAAAAACCTGCAGTTATAGGAATTTCTTTAAAAGAAAACACAATCATATCCTCCTTAAACGGATTCAAATTCGCAATAATTTTCATATTTTTCAATACTCTTACTTTAAAATATATTTTTGCTACAGCAACAATTTATCCAAATAATTATTCCATTCTTCCTCTTCTGCTATATTCCAATTCATCAAAGACATTAGTATTGTCAATTTTAATATTCGGCATTATAGTTCCTTTTTTTGAAGAAGTTTTTTTTAGAGGTTTTTTTTATAAGGCATTCAGGGTAAAATTCAGTTTCATTCAATCAGCAGTATTAACTTCAGTTATATTCGGAATTATGCATATAGAACCAACAATGATACCTTTCGGAATTATTTCAGGAATAGTTTTATGTTATCTTTATGAAAAATATATGACAATATGGCGCGGATATTTTTTACATTCTTCTGTAAATACATTTTTTATATTATTTTCTTTCAACAACGGAATTTTAATAAAAAATATATCGTTTCAAAATTTAATACTGATATTTCTTTTAATTTCAATAATATTTCTGATTTTAAACTCCATAATTTCAAAATCTTTATCAATCAGCAAAATTCTAAAAAATTATTATAATAAATTAATCATTAGTTTTTCAATATTTCTTATATTTATCATCGGATTAATCAATTCACCTCAATTTATGGAAAATAAATCATTCGTCGCTTTTAAAACATTTCTGCTGATTAACCAATCCCAGTTTCAAACAGCAGAAAAAATCATTGACACTGCAATGAAAAAATATAATGATGATATAGAATTACTTATATTACTGCAAACAATATATTATTATGACGGAAACCATAAAAAATCTTATGATACAGGAAAAAAAATATTGTCGCAAATGTCAGAAGCCGATAAGAAATCAGATGAAAATTTATATATAGGAATAGTAACTAATATAGCTTTAAGTTCAATAGAAATCAATGAAGATTATTCAGAATATTTTGATATACTCAAAAAATATATCGAAAATAAAAAACAGGTTATGCCGGAAATATTTGAAGCTATAGGTTGGATTTATGTTCAGGAAAATAATCTTAAGATAGCAGAAGAATTAATTTATAAATTTCTGAAAGAACGCCAATCTTATTCAGAACTTGAATTAAGCGAAGTATATTATCATTTAGGTGTATTAAATTTAAAAAAACGGGATAAACAAACTGCTGGAAATTATTTTAAAAAATCAGCAGAATTCGGAAAAAAAAATTATTTTTCAAATAAAAGCTCAAAATTATCAAAAATACACGAAGGAAATTCTGTCATATAAATAATTATGATTTGTCCAAAATGCAATAATGAAATTACTGATTCTTCCGTTAAACTTTGCCCTAAATGCGGATATTACCTTTACAGAAATCTATTAAAAGAAATTATATGGATAATAGGAAAATACTATGACAAAAATGATTATTTCGGAATACGGGAATTACTTAATAAAGCTATGCCTATTGCAGAAGGAACAAAATATGAATCTGCCATAAGGCGGCAAATCACTGATATAGAAATAAGAATAAAAGAGCGTAATAAAATAATATCCGACCTTAAAGCAGAAGCAAAAATACACTTTGATAAAAAAGATTATAAGGAAGCGCTTAAATGCTACAGAAAATTATTGTCCATACCTCTTAGAAAAAGAGAACAATCTCAAATTGAAAATGATTTAATCAGGGTTAAAGCTCAAATATACAAATTTGAAATGAAAAATTTATTCAACGATGAAAACATCAAATTATTTAATTTATAAATTTATTTTTTTTACATCAATTATATTTTTTTTACTTCAGGCTCAGTCTGATGCAAAAACAAAATTTTCTATAGGAAGGCTGAAATATTCAGGAGGAGGAGACTGGTATGCTGACCCTTCTGCTCTGCCAAATGTTTTAAAATATTTATCTAAAAATCACAGTTTTGAAGTAACTGATCAGGAAATAGTAACTGCTGAAAAAAAAGATCTTATTAAAACTCCATTTTTATTTATTACAGGTCATGGTAATATTAAACTTTCAGATTCGGAAATATCGAATTTAAGAGATTTCATTGATAATGGAGGTTTTATTTTTATAGATGACTGTTATGGTCTTGATAAGTCAATAAGAGTTCTGTTGAAAAAAATTTTTCCCGAATCAGAACTTGTCGAATTGCCGTTTTCACACAAAATTTATCACAGTTATCATCATTTCAATAATGGTCCGCCAAAAATTCACGAACACGATAATCTTCCTGCGCAGGGATTCGGAATATTTTCAAACGGACGGCTGGCAGTTTATTATACGTTCCAAGCCGATATAGGCGACGGAGTCGAAGACGAATGGGTTCACAACGATCCTTCTGAATTAAGAGAAAATGCCATGAAAATGTTTGTAAACATCATATTTTTTAATTTATTGTATAATTAAGAAATATTATTATGATTATAAAAAACCAAAAACACTATTATTATGATTAAATCATATATTTATGAATATTCAAAAAAAAAGAAAAAACTCTAAAATCATTAACACAAATAAAACTCAGCAACCAAACGAACTTTTGTCCAAACCAACAGATGGCAAAAAAAATTCCGAAACAAAAAATAAACATCAAAAATTATTTTTTTTAATTATTCCAGCATCAATATTTTGCGTATCTTTAATTATAAATATATTTCTGCTTGCCCAATTTCGGCAACACGACTTATTTAGTCATATTAATAAGGTTACAGATTCCTTCGGTTTTATTGAAACCGCCAAAGTAATAGCTTCCTCTAATTTCATAGGAGAAGGAAAATTTAATCAGGAACCAGGATATTACTATTTCCTCGCAATTATAATAAAAATGGCCGGTTCAAATGTTTATGCAATAAGAATAATTCAATCTGCAATAGGTTCATTGACAGTAGTTTCTGTATATTACATAACTTACTTTTTATTCTGCAATTCAACTGCAGCGCTTATAAGTTCATCTTTATTGATATTATGCGGAGTTCATTATTATTACAATTTAATAATACTCCGTACTTTTTTAACCTCTTTTTTGATTTTATCGTGCATTACAAGTTTCATTTTATATTTAAAGTCAGACTCTAAAAAATTCATATTTTTTACAGGATGTTTAACAGGGTTATCATTTTTAACTCAACCTAATGTCATATCATTTTTTATTGCTGCTGTCGCAGTTTTATTTTTCAGCCCCAAAAAAAACATATTATTATTCATATTAGGATTTTCACTGATTTTCGGCATTCTCGGAATAAGAAATAAAATTGCCGGAACAGAATTATTAAGTTTCAGCAATAAAGGAGCAGCGGAATTTGCTTCAGGAAATATAATAGAATCAAATGGGGTGGGATGGGTGGAACACCCCAAATCATATTGGTATGCAAAAAAATATCAAACTCTTACAGGAGTAATTGTTAATGTAATTAAAGATTCACTAATCAATGATCCTCAAAAATACTTTAAACTAATTCTGAATAAAACAGCAGCAGCTTTAAACAATTACGAAGTACCAAATAATTATAATTTTTATTATTTCAAAAAATATTATATTTCTGATTTAAAATATTTTCCTGTTAATTTCGGAATTATATTTATACTTTTTTCTATTGGCATCAGCCAAATTAAATTCAGTAAAACATTTAATTTTCATGATAAAATACAAATTTTATATATAACAACTTTAATATTTTATTTTTTAACAATAATTTCTTTTTATATAATTTCAAGATTCAGATTTCCAGTTCTTATTTTAATGACTCCATATGCAGGTTATGGATTATTATCCATATTCTATAATTTCCGGAATAAAATTTATAAAAAATTTTTCACTCAAATTATTATCGGTTCAGCAGCAGTCATAATAACTTTTTTTTATCCTGTGGAAGGTATAAACAAAAATTCTGATATGGCTCTGGCATATGCTAATGATGGTTCTGCATATTCGGAACTGAATTTATTGGATAAATCAATTGAAAGGTATGATACTGCATTAAAATATTATCCTGCAGAAGCAGGATACGCTACTATCATAAAATTATGCATAAGAAATAATAATTATAATGCAAGCCTTAAATACTGTTATGACGGATTACAATTATATAATAATTCTGCTGATTTGATTTATCTGACGGCTTATAATCATATTTTTTTGAAAAACCATAATGAAAGCGTAAAATTTTTATTGAAAATTCCTGATTCTGCCAATTACATCAATTTCAAGATATACAATCTTGCTTTAGAATATTATTATTTAAATGATTACAACACCAGTTTAATATACTGGGAGAAATATTATCAGCTTAATCCTGATGATGATAAGGCGCGACTGAATATTATTAATTTAAAATTATGGCAGACAAAACAAAAAAATATAAAATAAAAATATTAGTTGTATTTTTACGGTTAATATGAGATAATTTGCAAAAATATCGGAGGTATAACCCTTGAAAAGATTTTTAATAATTTCAATATTATTTTCGTTGATGAATTACCCCTTGTTTTCCGATAATAATTCCTTGAACAACCAGGGTTCTTCTCAAAATCCAAATATTAATATAAATTCAATTAAAAATGAATCTCAGCAGTTTATAGATAACTTAATTTCAAATTTTCAAAGTGCAAAAAACAATTACGATTTAATAATTAAAGATTTGAATAAAACAATCGAAGAATTAAATTTAAAAATCAACAGTTTAAACCAAACCATAACAAATCTTCAATCCGAAAATAAAGCGTTAATTGAAAAAAATTCAGTTATACCTGCACAAATCAAACAAATCGAAAATCTTAATAAAGACAGGCAATCTTTGCTAAGTGAAATATCTGCATTGAAAGGAAAAGGACTCGAAGAAATAAAAGCATTAAATTCAAAATTAACTGAAACCATAGAATCATATTCTCATTCTGAAATAGAATTAAAAAATATAAAAACAGAATTAGGTGAAAAAAACAGTTTAATTTCAGAACAAAATAATAAAATAAACGGACTTGAAATTCTTATAAAATCAGCAGAAAAACGTAAAAGTGACGATGAATCAACAATAAATTCATTAAATTCAGAATTATCTTTATTAAAAAAACAACTGGAATCCATAAAACTCAGCAATCAATTATTATCAAACCAGAATGACACATTAACTTCTTCAAATTCAGTTTTACAGAAAGAAAATATTTTTTTAAATAACAGAATAAAAGAATTGAATAAAGAAAAAGAAATTTTATTAATTGATTCAACTAAAAATACCGATAAAATTTCGAGACAGGCTGCAGAAATATCAAAATTTGAATCAATTCAGATTCAAAAAGATAACGACATTGATTTTTTAAAAAATACTACAAAACAGCAGGCAGAAAAAATAAGAGAAGCAAATTCCGAAATTTCAAACCTGAACGCTGAAATAAAACAAATAATCACAGACAAACAGGTGCTGGAAACAAAGATTAAAGATATGGGAAGTGCCTTAACAGATTATGATACAATCATACTTGTTCTAAAACAAAAAATCAAAGAAAATCAGACTGAAATTGATAAGGCAAATGCTCAAAAAGAATTATTTGAAAGAATGTCTAAAGAGCGTATTCTTCAAAATGCGGAAATTGATAATGTGAAAAACGAGCGAAATACTTTAAAACTAACTTTAAATACAGTTAATAAAGAAATAGATAAATTAAAAACTGAAATTTCAGAAAAAGATAGAACTATAGAACTTCAAAAAATCGAATTAAATAAACTTTATGATAAATTAAAAGAAATAGTTAAACCCTAATTTAATTTTTACAAATTCAATTATTTTGGAGAGTGGTATTTCAATGATTAACATAACTAAACAACTTGCAATCTTCCTTGAAAACAAACCTGGGGTTCTGGCAAAAATGTGTGCCGATCTTGCAAAACACGATATAAACATAATAGCTCTAACAGTATCTGACACAATAGATCATACTGTTTTACGTATAATAGTAGATAAAACAAATGAAGCAATACATCTTCTTGAAACTACCGGAGCTATAGTTATTGAGCGCGATGTAATACTACTTGATCTACCTAATAAACCAGGTTCATTACAAAAAGTCGCGTCATTTTTATCCGAAAAGAAACATAATATTGAATATTTATACTGTTCAAGCGGAATAAATCAAAATTCAGGAACTCTTGTTTTAAGAACCAAAAACGTTACAAAATCTTACGAATTATTAAAAAAATTAAAAATCAAATAGATTATTTGAGTAACCTGAATCCTTAGCAAGGAGAATTAAAAGTGGATACATTCATATCCCTTAATAAAAAAAATATAAACGCCGAAGAATACATCATAAAAGAAAAATTCGGTGAAAAAGAGTATGTTTATACATTTAAAAACAAAGATGATCTTGTTAATTACATAAAAGATAATATTCCTGTTGCGGATAAGAATTATGCAGTTACAATTGACAATGATTTGAGTGGAACTCAAAAATTACTTTTAAAACACTCTGCTGAAAAAGCCGCATTATATCAAAAAAAAAATGGTTTTGATCTGCAATCGTATGAGTTAAAAAAATCCATAATGGATACTCTCTCAGATGAAAAAACTTCCATTGAAGAAAAAACCGTTAAAATTTCTGAAACAACAAAAGAATATCAATCTCCTGATTCTCCAAAAAAAATCAATAAAGCTTTATGCGCAATAATGTCCGAGTATTGTATAAACATATACGAACAGATATTCGGTCCATTAGATAATCCGACTAATAAGGACGGAGCCGGAGCAAATGAAAAGGTTTTATTAAATTTAAGAAGCACATTAAACCTGCTGATTCAAAACGACTATACATCTCATTCAAGCAAAGGCAAGGCAATTGACCTGATAATTTTAAGAAACAACCTCAGCAGAATTTTTATGAATAAAATGTATAAAGCAAAAAAACTTGTTTCAAAAAAAAATGAAAATGAAAACGAAAATAATTCCGGTAATACAAAATAAAATAATTTAAGTTTTAACTTAATATTTATTTAATAAAAAAAATATTTATACTTTTTAAATGGTGAATTTTATGATAAAAGATTTTGCCAAAATTGTCGTAATAGGAGTGGGAGGAGGCGGGTGCAACGCTTTATCTCACATGGTTAAATCCCAGACAGAAGGAATAGAATATATTGCTGTCAATACTGATTTACAGCAGTTAAAACGTTTGAAAAACTGCCAAACATTACAGATAGGTGAAAAACTGACAAACGGACTTGGAGCAGGCGGAATTCCTGAAATAGGCAGAAAGTCCGCGATAGAAAGCCGTGACAAAATAACTGCTCTGGTATCAGGAGCAGATATAGTAATAATAACTGCTTGCCTTGGAGGCGGAACAGGAACAGGCGCAGCTCCTGAAATAGCTGCGATTTCAAAAAGCTTAGGAATACTCACTATACCGGTAGTAACTATCCCTTTCAAGTTTGAAGGAAAAAAAAGGCGTTTACAGGCGGATGAAGGATTAAAAAAAATTTCCGAAAACACCGATTCAATAATTATAATATCAAACGAACGTCTTCTTGAAAATACGGATCAGAATGTAGGTTTATATGAAGCATTTGCAATGGCTGACGATGTAGCTAAAGACGCTGTTCTTGCAATTACCACTTTAATAGTTCAAACAGGAGTTATAAATGTTGATTTAGAGGACATCAAAAGTATTTTAAAAAATGCCGGATGCGCCATGATAGGAATAGGATTCGGTATAGGCGAGCACCGTGCAATTGACGCAGCAAAACAGTCAATCACTTCTCCTTTACTTGAAGTAAGTTCAATTAAAGGGGCCTCCAGAATGCTGGTTAACATTGCAGGCGGAGAAGAATTGACTTTATACGAAGTTGAAAAAGCAGCTACCTACATAACAAATGAGGCGGATAATGACGCTATAATCATTTTTGGCACAACCATTATCCCTGATTTAAAAGATAAAATAAAAATAACTACATTAATAGCCGGTTTAAAAAATCAATCGGAAAATATTGGATAAAATAAAAGATTTTACTAAATCCCGGAGGGTTTAAAAAAATGAGCAGTAAAGAATCAAATTTAAACGCAACAGAACAAGATTTTATAACAAGAGTAAAACTCGATCACGCCTATACAAAAAATCAGTTAAAACAAATTCAAACAGAACTTCAGCAAAAAAATGAGTTGATTCAAAAAAAAGAAATTCAGATAAAAAATCTTGAAGATAAACTTAAAGAAATTATGGAAGCTTATAAAACAAAGGAAGTTGAATATAAGGAGCGAGTTGAAAAGCTTCAAGAATTAATCGAACCAGCAGAACAGGAAGTTGACAATAATTTCGCGAAAATATTAAATAAAATAGGGGTTAAAGTCACTGTTTTAGAGTAATGAAAAAACATTTTACGTTTGGCAAAATTATTAATATTGAAATTTCGGGCGGAGTATTTCAAGGAAAATATGTTTCAGTTATAAAAGAATATGATGATACTAATAACATTCTTTATATTTCTCAACCGCGCATATCAAATTTATTTGTTCCGTTATCGACCGGAGAACCACTTATAATTCATTATCTGGAAGGTTCAATGTCATGTAATTTCAAATCTATAATACTTGACATAATCAATTTTGAAGATTTCTGTGTTTACAAAATAGAGGGTCCTGATAAAATTCAAAAGAGCGATAGAAGAAAGCATTTAAGAATGCCTGTTTATCCTCCGGCTCAGATTAATTATTTTTCTCAATATTCACCAACAATTTTTTTACAGGGTATTTTAACTGATATTTCTTTTAGCGGAATTAATATTGAAACTCAAAAAAAAACAGATATTTCAGACCCGTTATCATTAAGTTTTAAATTACCCAAACATAATGGCGGAACCTACGGAATCGAAGAATTGGCAGTAAAAGTAATATGGAATAAAAAAATTAATAACCGTGAATTTTCAGGTTGTGCAATTCAAAATTTTAAAGGGAAACAGGAAACTTTTATTACAGACTATATAATTAATTTACAGCGAGCTAATAATTGGGAAACTCATGTAAAAAAAATAGTCGGCTCGCTGATTGAATAAAATTAAAAAAATTATGATTATAAAATTTTATATATCAAATCTTGTGGATAATAAAATCGAATTACGCCGATGGCGGTCAAAATATATATAACATAAAAGTTCATCATTAAAATATTTATATTATATAACATACCGCGGATGATGGACTTTAATTCTACAAATCATCTGCAAAAAAAACCGCAGATGAAAATCTGCGGTTTTTTTTTGATACATTATGAAAAAAAATAAATATTCCATATTTTTCATAATACAAATTTTAAAAAATGAGGTGATCCCATTTTGAAACTCACTAATTTCGATGAATTTAAAAAATTGACTAATGCAGGAAACGTAATACCAATATTCAAAGAGCTTATAGTTGACATAGATACTCCGGTAAGCATATTTTCAAAATTTAACAGTTCAAAATTTGCATTTTTGCTTGAAAGCGTAGAAACCGATAAAAATTACGGCAGATATTCTATCATAGGAATTGATCCTTTTAAATTGTTGCGTTATGCAAATAATATTTTAGAAGTATCAGAAGGAACAAAAAAAACAGTAATTGAAAACACTAATCCATTAGATTATTTAAATGCAGATTTAAAAAAATTCAAATCTGTAGAAATTGATGATATCCCTTTTTTATACAGCGCTATAATAGGATATTTCGGATTTGAAATTTTCGGATTGATGGAAAAAACAAATTTCACCAATACTGACGAATTAGATATTCCTGATATTTACCTTGCATATTGCAACAAACTATTGGTATTCGATCATTTCAAAAATAAATTATTTTTAATCTATAACGCCATATTAACCGAAAACTCTGACGTTGAATTAGAATTTAAAAAAGGAATTGCAGAACTTGAATCTCTGGAAAAAATTATTTTCACTCCTATAGCCATCAATTATATTTCTCACAATAAATCCAGTAAAATTCCTGTTCCTGAATACGTATCTCCTGAAAAATCATTTATAGATGGAGTAAACAAAATCAAAGAATACATAAATAAAGGCGATATTTTTCAATGCGTATTATCAATAAGGCAAAGTGTAAAAATTTCAGTCGAGCCTTTTGAGTTATACCGAGCTTTAAGAATTATTAATCCTTCTCCTTATATGTTTTATATGAATTTTGATAATTTCACTCTGATAGGTTCTTCTCCTGAAACTATGGTCCGTATACGCAGCAATAAAGTTTATTTAAAACCTATAGCAGGAACAAGACCTGTTTTGAAAAATGAAACCGAAACACAAATGTACGCGGATGAAATGATGAGAGATGAAAAAGAACTGGCTGAACACATAATGCTTCTTGATTTAGGCAGAAATGATCTTGGAAGAATCTGCAAACCTGGAACGGTTAAGGTTGAAAAAAAAATGTATGTGGAACGTTTTGCTCATGTACAGCATATTGTTTCAGACGTATCCGGAGAACTTGCAGAAGGCAATTCTGTCATTGATGTCTTAAAAGCTTCGTTCCCTGCCGGAACAGTAAGCGGCGCTCCTAAAATCAGAGCTATGGAAATAATAAACGAACTTGAACCTATAAAACGCAATTTTTATGCAGGCGCAGCAGGTTACATAACTTTCGGAAATGAAATGGATTTAGCGATAACTATCCGCAGCATGACTGTAAAAAATGGAACAGTCTATTTTCAAACTGGCGCTGGAATTGTGTATGATTCAATAGACAAAAATGAATTAAAAGAATGTGTAAATAAAGCTAAAAGCATAGTCGAATCAATTTACCTGGCAGAAACAGGAATCGAACGTATATAAAAGTTAGACATAACAAAGACTATAAAAACTATTGTTAGAATTTACCCGGAGGATAAAAACAATGATACTTTTGATAGATAATTACGATTCATTTGTTTACAATTTATATCAATACGTATCCGAATTCGGATATGAAGTTAAAGTATATAGGAATGATAAAATAACTTTAGATGAAATTGAAAAACTAAACCCGTCGCATATAATAATATCTCCTGGGCCTGGACGTCCTGAAAATAGCGGAATTATATGTTCTCTGATAAAAAAGTTCTATTCATCTATACCTATTTTAGGTATATGTTTAGGCCATCAGGCTATAGGATATGCGCTTGGAGGAAAAATTAGCGGAGCAAAAAAAATAATGCATGGAAAATTATCAAAAATTTTTCATAATAAAACAGGTATTTTTTCTACCATAAACAACCCGCTAAATGCGGTAAGATACAATTAACTTGTTAT
>JAGOBX010000393.1 GCA_017999075.1 Candidatus Babelota bacterium
GAACATCGCCACGGACTATACGTTGAGCCAATCCTTCTACAATAGCAGTTTTACCAAATCCAGGTTCTCCTATAAGCACAGGATTATTTTTAGTTTTCCTTGACAAAATACGTATAACTCTCCGTATTTCTTCATCCCTGCCTATAACAGGTTCTAACTTTCCTGATTTTGCAAATTCAACTAAATCCCTGCCATACTTTACCAAAACTTCAAAAGTAGATTCCGGATCTTGTGAAGTTACACGCTGGTGTCCTCTGATTTCAGATAAAAATTTTAAAAACAAATTTAATGTTATGCCCTTTTTATTCAATATTTTTACTGAATTTGATTTGGGTAATTCCTTAAAAAGACCTATAATTAAATGTTCTACTGATACAAACTCATCTTTCATTTTTTCAGATTCTTCACGCGCAGCTGTCATTAATCTTGCAAGTTCTGCAGATAATGCGATTTGCTGCTGGCCTGAACCGTAAACAGAAGGAATTTTATCGAGTTCTATATTTATATCATTTTTTAAATCAACCAAATTAATATTCATTGATTGAAATATTTTCGAAACCAATCCGTCTTCTGTTTCAATCAGCGAAAGCAGTAAATGTTCAGGCATAATTTGCTGATGATGTTTTCTCAAAGCTAAAGACTGAGCATATGATAAAGCTTCCTGAGATTTTGTTGTAAATTTATTTATATCCATAATTTTCCTCCGGATTTTGATAATTAAATAAACTGTTCTCTTAAAATATTGCCCATTTTATTATTTTGTTAATAAAATGATCAGCAATCCCAATTCAATATAAAACAATTATTATCATAATTATTATTATCAAGATGTTATTTTTGAGGGATGATTTTTTTTATTGACACATTGTCCATAAACAAGACTTTTTTATAAAACAATTTGTCAGTAATGCAAGTCAATTATGGCAGTATTATGGACAATAATAAAATAATATCAATGATATTAGATGTGTTTTTTTTCATCTATTTTTATAAAATTTATTTAATGCCGCGTAAGTGCCCTGCTAAGGCGTAAGTCTCAATACTGATGCTTAAAAATTTTTACCAACCCCTTCAGTTATTTCTAAAGTATTGTCAGTATCGGAAATTTTATGTCTCATAATCTTTTTTTTAATTTTCCGATAGAATTTGATTATTTTCTGCAAAACAGGAAAAACTTCACAGATGTTCGCTGACGCCAAAATATGGTCAGCTATATATATCATCGGATGCCGCATATAACAAGGAAATTTATATAATTTATTATAAAAACGCATAATTTTAAAAAAATTATTTTTATAAAAAATCAGAAGTTTTTCTGGAAGGGCATTATTAATAATTGTTTGACAATCCTCAAAGTAACTGTCAGAATCTATATTTTTTATTAATTTATTGGCTTTGCAGTATGCAAACAAATCAGAACCGGGATAAGGAGTTATTATTGAAAGCTGAATCATTTTAACTTCTGCCTGGGCGTTTATTTTTATTGTTTTAATAATATCATACGGAGTTTCTTCCGGTCCGCCTATCATATTAAACGCATAAATATCAATTTTGTATTTTCTAACCAAACTGAGTTTCTCAATCATTAATTTCTGAGACATATCCCTTTTCAATATGTTTTGTCTATAGTTTTCACTACCGCTTTCTATTCCTATTAGTAATTGATTAGCGCCAGCTGATTTAAGCAATTCTATAGTTTCTTCGGTAATTAAATTAATTCTTATGTTAAAATCAAATGGTTTGTTTATGTACTTTTTATATTCACTGATAAATTCTCGATACCAGTTCATATCAAGCGTTAGAATGTCATCGGTAAAACGGAAATATTCTATCTGATAGTTTTTTATCAGTTTTTCAAGTTCACTTATAGTCCGGCTAACGCTGAAATATCTGATTTTTGAAGTTTTTTTTATTTCCCTCAGAATCTTGTTAGCGCAATACGAACAGTTATAAGGACAGCCGCGCGATGCAAGAAAATTGGCGGTTTTCTTTTCCCGCGGTTCATAGATATTTCCATAATCAAAAAGTTCCCAGTCATAGCCCGGAATATCATCGAGAGACTCCAAGGAATTTGTTTCAATAATTCCATTATTAAAATCAAAATCTCTATTAAGTATCCCGGCAATATTATTGGTATTTCCATTTTTTTCAGATAACAGCTGTTTTAAAGGAAGCTCGCCTTCTCCAACACAGATCATATCTACTTCAGGGATTCCGAATACTTCTTCAGGCGCTATAGTTGAATGAATGCCACCGCAGATTATCGGCGTATCAAAATTTTTTTTTAATAATTCGGCTGCTGCCGCCACATATTTGAATTGAGGGGAAGTAAATGAAAAACCAATGAACCTCGGTTTTAGTTCATTAGTCAAGGAAGGCAATTTTTGGATATCATTTTTATTTCGAAGATAAATCAATTTTACCGAAAATTTATGATGTTTCAAGTAAGAAGAAAGTCCTGCAATCCCGAAATGAATATTGTTTTTCCATTGATCAAGATGGATTATATCAAAATAAACAAATAGAATATCTGTCATTTGAAAAATGTATAGTTTAGCATATTTCTTAATTAAAATACATTGTTTAGTTGACAGTAAAATTATTCAACATAATATTAAAATTATACTTCAAAGCCGAATAACTTGTCAATCTCTTTGTTCTTTTTTATAGCTTTAACCGAAAAATGCATTAAAATTATACAAATCATTTTTTTGGATTTTTAGAAGTTTTCTTATTGCTTTTCACATCCCAAAAATTTTTTGAAACCAATTATGCTTATATTTTTCAGGATTATTGAGCCAATCCATAACTGCCGCAAAAACTTTCTGACCATCAGCAGTATAAAAAAATTGATTTGTAAGAAGGTCAAAATCAGAAATTGCAAATACTTTTTCAGAAGCAGCCATTACAGTCAATTCAGGCGGGTCTGATATAATTGCATTTTCAAAAAAAGAATTTCCTGATTTTTTTCCTGTCTGCATAGGTGTAAAATTATTTATCAGTATGTAGTTTTTTTCTGCGGCGGCAATATTTATAAAATCATATGGTAATCTATTATTTTTTCCTGTTATCACACCGCTTCTCTTTAATCCAAATTTTTCTCCTGTTTTTTTTATAGTTCCATTAATAAAAAACCTGTTTTTTTCATCTGACACGATTGTATAATCAGGAAATTTAATATTATAAAAAGATGCTATAATGTTCATTGGCGAAATATGTAATTCAGGATTATACCTCACACTAAAATATCCGCGCAATATTAATTGAAGCATAGTATCATTCATTATGTCAGTTTGACCGTCGGCAGCCAGCAGTATTCTTTTTGAATTTATAATTTCAGAATTAATCGATGATTTATCAAGAGAAACCGCATTAACTACCAGATCATATTCTGAATAATCTGCAACTGTGTCTAAAGCAATCTCTATAGAATAACCTTCCATTTTCAAAAATTCAGCAAAATAATCAAGTCCTCCCGGCGAATTATCAGGAACCAATCCGTATGCGCTCGCATCAATAAGAACTTTTTTAGAAATATTTTTATTATTAAAATCATTTTCAGAATTAATTACCTGATATTTATATTTATGAATAATGCTTGATATATAATTTTGCTTTCCAGAATCCGGCAAATAAGAAGTATTGGAATTTTCAATTCCTGAAAGATAAACAAATAATTTTAATAAAAAATCTTTATTATTCTCAGCATTATTTCCAATAGGTTCAGTCATATTCCATAATATTTCCGCATCTCCCAAAACTACTATTTTCCCTCTGTTAAGATCATTTAAAGCAGCAGTAATTTTCAGATTCGGATCTTTAGGATTATTCATTTCAAGCAGTATTCTGACACCGCTGTCAATATGTAATGGCGCAGGATAATACAACTCAACATTTTCAGAATTCCATATTTTAGAGCTGCAAAAAACCCATTGCT
>JAGOBX010000394.1 GCA_017999075.1 Candidatus Babelota bacterium
GGTATGGTATTAAATCATAAATTTGAACAGCTAAAAGAAGATTTTATTTGTAAAAAAAATAGATTAACCGGACATACCAATTGGCAAATAAAAGTCAAAAATGTATTTTAAATTTTACAGTTATATTAAAAAAAGTTTAATTTTCATAATTTAATCCACTAAAAAAAAGGGTTAAAATCGGGGTTTTTTGAAAGTAGGTTAAACTTTTAAAAGTTAAACTTTTCGGGATAAAAAACGCATAAATGATAAAATATTTTATAAATAATATAAAATTTATCGGGATTAGTGGTAGGTAGTGGGGACTAAATAAGGTATTTTCTAAACTCCCTTAGAGAAAAGGGCAAAAGTTAAAAAAGTTTAACTTTAAAGGAAATCTATAAGGGGTTTTAGAAAAAGTGGCTTTTAGTCTCTACTGACAACAAAATTAACACTTAGCGGCTTGGGGGTTAAAAAAGTGAATTATTATTATTATACGGACAGCGAAATTAAAGAATTATTAAAATCAATTATTATTTTAACCGATACGAGAGAGCAGGAAAACAAACATATAATTTCATACTTTGATAAAAAGAAAATCGGATATAAACAGCGGACATTAAACTGTGGCGATTATTCGTTTATATTGCCGAAAAACGAACCGCTGGGAATTGTCAAAGATATTCATTTTAACGGGATATTTTCTATTGAACGGAAAAACGGACTTGACGAATTGGCGGGGAACTTGACCGCCGACCGCCAGCGGATAGAATCCGAATTTATAAAATCAATCAATCTAAAAAGATTTATTCTTTTAATTGAAGATGTGAAAGGTTATGAAAATATAATTAATGGTAATTATCGGAGTGAGTTTAATAATCAATCATATTTAGGAAGTTTAAACAGCTTGTCAATCCGGTTTAATTTTAATTATGTTTTTATACCGCCGGATCTGTCAGGGAATTTTATTTATTATCAGTTTTATTATTTTTTAAGAAATTGGCTATTAAACAAAATTTATAAATAAGGAGGTGGAATATAATGAAGCCAGGTATTGCGGGAATAACGGAAGAACTACGATTGATAGCAAGCGACCGAAACCAAAAAACACACTTTCGGCTTTGGGCTTTAAGTTTGCTTATTAAATTAATTGTCAACGAAAAAATTAAATTTTAAGGAGGGTTTAAAATGTTAGAGAAATTGCCGAATGGCGTAATTGTGGATTTATCAAAAATTGAGTATATAGGCATTTTGGAAAATTTTGGGGGGCAACGCTTATTTGAAATAATAATTAACGGAGGGCCTAAAATGTTTAAATTTATCGGGCAGTCAGAAAAAGCAACGGAAACTTACAATTATTTAATTGATAGGATAAAAGTGGCGGGTTTAGGAACTGTTTAAAAATGTATCACAAAAGAATAGTTATGTGATATAAATTTATTTTTGGGTATTGCAAAACGATGTATTATGAAAAGGCGGCGAACGCCGCGAAAGTCAGCGAAAAAAACTTTATTGATGTTTTTAACCGACATTTTAATAAGTCAGGGTTTTATTGTGAATCTGCGAACGCTGGCGATTGGTATAATTCAGTTGACGCGATAATTAAACTTTTGGGATATATTTTTTATTAATAATTTCAGGAGGTTATTTTAATGAAAAAGACAGATATAAAAGATAATCAAGATTTAACGCCGTTAAAAGCTATCCGTAAATATTGCGTAGATTTTTGTTGTATTGGGCAGAGTGAAGAAGTTAGGTTATGTCCTTGCAACGATGATAAGAATTCAGGATTATATTGTTCGTTATGGAAATTCAGGTTTGGCAAAGGCCAGAGCTGCGGCTCAAGATTGAAAGCGATAAAAGAGAGATGTCTTGATTGTTCGGGTTATGAATTTAAGGAAGATAAAAATTGTCAATATACCGATTGTCAACTATACAATTTCAGAATCGGCAGAAATCCAAAATTAAAAGGGCGCGGCAATAAAGCGGCAAATTTCGCAAATAATTTAAAAAAATACGAACCTACTGCTTGATTTAAGAAAAATTATCGGCAAAGGGTATAAAGTTAAAGGGTTAATGATTAAATTTAATAAATCGTTTAACTGAACGAGGGTTTTATGAATGAGTTTGTTTTTGCAAAGAAAAGATTATTGACTGCAAACGAGGCGGCGGAATATTTAGGAATAGCGACCGGAACTTTTTACAATCTTGTCAATCAAAAAGTTATTCCATATTTATGCAATCCACAAAAAAACAACGGCAGATTTTGGCGTTGCGATATTAAAGATTTACACAATTTAATTGAAAATAATAAAATATATAATGAAGTCAGCTAAAAAAATGACCTTGATTTTTTTTATTTTATCGGTTATAAGACCAATTAAAGAGGTATTGCGATGAGTGGGAGTATATACCAACGGAGCGATACCGGCGCGTATTATATCAAATTTAAAGACCAAAACGGGAGGTGGCTAACCGAAAAACTTGGTAAAATCAGCAGGGCAGACGCTGAAAAAGTTTTAACAATCAGAAAATCAGAAGTTTTTCAGGGTAAATATAACCTTGCCGACAATCAAGTTAAAACAATCATTTTTGAAAAGTGGTGTAATGAATATCAGTCAATCCTTTCGGATAGACGCGAAAAAAACAGATTGAAACCTTTGATTAATTATTTTTCAGGCAGAACTTTAAATAAAGTTACGGCTTGGGATTTAAAACTATTTAAAGATAAGCGCAGTCAGGAAGTATCAAACGCCGAAACAAACAAAGAATTGAAATTATTAAAAAGATTAATGAGAGCGGCGGCGGAAAAGGGTTTTAAAAATCAAATAGCGGATTGTAAATTGCCGTTGTTTATAAACGCAGACAAAGGGCGGATAAGAGTTTTAAGCTATGAAGAAGAAAAAGCAATGCTTGAAACCGCGCTTAAACTTGGAAAAACGGAAGTTTATAATTTTTTGATTATCGGATTAAATACCGGTTGCCGACCGGCAGAAATATACAATCTGAAGTTTGACAATATCAATTTTGATAAAAACATTATAACCGTATATCAACCGAAAGTAAAAGAATCAAAAACCATTCCATTAAATGATACATTGCGGCAATTATTTTTAAAGATTACGGCGAATCGAAAAGGCGAATATATTTTGACAAATAACAATAAACCTTTTCATAATAGTTTTTTCTGTAAACTTTGGCGGATAGTAAGAACGAACGCCGGACTTGATAAAGATGTTATTCCTTATACATTGCGGCATACATTCGCCACGCGGCTTTGTGAAGCTGGCGTCCCTGTGCGGCGGCTTATGAATTATACCGGACATAAAACGCTTGCTATGGTAATGAGATATACTCATTTAGAGAATGCGGAAACTGATTTAAAATTACTTGACGCTAAACCGGAAATCAAAGACATTCAGGCAGCAATTCAAGCGTAAAAATGCTTATTTTGTTACGGATTAGCTACGCATATTTAAAGTTTTAATGTTAAATTATCTGATAATTAAAAGGTTATGATTGAATGAGCGACGGTTTTTCAGTCCGCTGCTCTACCGACTGAGCTACCAGGGCATTTGTTAATTTTATAATTTATAATATTACAAATTCCCTTGAAAAATCAAGGGTTTTAATTGATTTTTAGTTATTATATTTAAAGAAAACCATTTGTCAAGATTTTTTTTTATTTTCATCAGTTTTTTCAATTTTCACCACTTTTAATTAAATTTTGAGGGGAGCATTTGTAACGAATTATCTACGTATGATTTTATTACTATGTTATACTATAATTATACGCAGATATTTTTATTAATTCACCGAATTTAATTTTGTTGGATTTTTTGTGTAAGACGAACTAAAAATATACTTTAAATATGAAATAAAAAAATATAATATGATTTTTTTATTTGCTAAAAATACTATTTGATTTTTATTATATAAAAATTATAATAC
>JAGOBX010000395.1 GCA_017999075.1 Candidatus Babelota bacterium
CAACATAGCAGCAGACTGATAGACTATTGAAATTCCTATAGTTATTATTATTATTGAAATAAGAGAAGAATTTAATGCCGGTCTTATAAAAAGTCGTTCAGTAATAATGCCAAGAATGCATACGCATAATGCTGTTAGAAAAAAAGAAGGGAAAACAGGTAAAGAGCAATGCTCGGTGAATGTGTACATAAACATTCCTCCGAGCATTACAAATTCGCCTTGAGCAAAATTTATTATGTCAGTAGTTCGGTAAATAACAGTAAATCCTAATGCCACAAGAGCATAAATAGCTCCGTATGTTATTCCGTTTACAAGATATTGAAATAATATTTCCGACACTTAACCAATATTAATCCTTATAAAATTTCCATTTTCCTTTTTCGAGTTTAACAAAACAGAATGAAGAATTGTCAAGCCCGTTATGATCAGTTTGTGAAAAATTAAATATCCCTGCAGTTCCGCTGAATTTTTTTATCTGTTCAAGAGCATCTCTCACTTTTGATTTATCAGTTGATTTTGCAATTGTTAATGCTTCTTTTAAAATCATTATAGCGTCGTACGCATGACCGGCAAATGTATTAGCTTCTTCATTATATTTTGAAGCGTATTCTTTTTTAAATTCAGTAAGCATAGCTTTCTGTGGATGTTTTTTAGGAAGCTGTTCTGCTATTACAAGTCTGCCGCAAGGAAGTATTACTCCGTCGCCTGATTTTCCTGCTGCTTTGATATAACCTTCATTTGCAATTCCGTGACTCATGAAAACAGGAACTTTGATTCCAAGCGATTTGATTGCTTTAGCAACTTTAGCTGCACCTTTATCAGTATCCCAGCATAAAATAGCCTGAGGTTTTTTTGATTTGATTTTAGTGATTTGAGTGTTGACTTCAGCATCTTCAGGAGAATATTTTTCTGCTGTAATAATTTCTATTCCGAACTGAGGAGCAAACTTTTCAGCTTGTTTAGCGCCGCCGAGTCCAAATCCTTTATCAGCGGTAATCAGCGCGATTTTAGTTATTTTCATTTCTTTCATTAATTTGAATATTTTTTCAACAGCCATTCTGTCTGACTGTGGAGTTTTGAATATCCATTTGCTGTTTTCTACCGGAACCACAATGTCTTCTGCTGCAGCGCATGATATTAAAGGAGTCTGCATATTGTTCATTTCATTTTTTATTGCCAAACTTACTCCGCTTGTTGTAGGTCCTACTATTGCAACAACATTTTCTTTTTGAACTAATTCTTTAATTGCGTTTAAAGCTTTTTGCGGATCGCCGGCAGTGTCTTTTATTATTATCTGAACTTTACTCCCGTTTATTCCGCCTTGTTTATTGATTTTTTCTTCAAGCATCATAGCTGTTTTACGTTCGGGTTCGCCCAAAAATGACGCTCCGCCTGTATAAGCGAATATAGCACCTATTTTAATAACATTTTCATCTGCCTGCAGATTGTACGATTGTATGGACATAACAACGCACATAATAAGAATCAGAATAAAACCTTTTTTCATAAAATCCAAACCTCCTAAATACTAACTAAAAAAATATTTATTACATTATTATATATTTTTATAATTCTTTTTAAAAATATATAATTTTGCTTTGAAAATATCAAATTATATCCAATATTCATTTTTTTGCAAACGGGGATCATGTTTGATATTTTAACACAGATATTTTTATATTTTAATTTTATGATAATGTCAAGTTTTTTTAAATTAAAACTTATGGTTTTACGCCAATAATTTTATAGATGATTCCGAATTTTAAATTTGTAATGCTTACATTTTTGAATCCTGTAATATTCAGAAAATAATCAAGCGAATACTTAGCGTTTTCAGCAATTTCATTTTGGGCCAATAAAAATGCTGAAGACTTTAAAAATAATTTTCCTGCAATATTTTCGGGTTTGCTGAAATCTATTGTATATGCAACTCCGCCATGTTTTAAAATTCTATATATTTCTTTAAAAGTGCGTATTTTAGAATCGTATGGAATATGATGCAGAAACATTGTGTTTATAACACAGTCAAATGATTCGTTATCAAATGGAAGGTTTTCAGATACAGTATTAATAAAGGCTGCGTTTTTAACTTGATAATTTTTTTTTACTGCTATTTGAATCATTTTAGGCGCAGCGTCGATTCCAACACAAAATCCATTATTTAATTTTTTAGATAAAATTCCGGTTATTGATCCGGTTCCGCATCCTATATCAAGAAGATAATTAGCTTTGCATATTTTTGAAATATCTGAATAAATCAATTCTGCTGTTTTTTTATCGTAATTATTCAGGAAAAAATTCATGAATATATCATATACAGGCGCGGCATAATTTAAAACTCTGCCTGGTGTACCATATTTATATTTTTTCATAACTTTATGTGTTGTTGCTTAAAATAACTAACTGGGTTTAATGGGAATGTTTCCAAATGGCAGTTCTGCCATTCTGGCAGTTCTGCCATTTTTTACAAAATTTATATATTGATAAACAATAAGTTTACTTTGTAAAAAAATATATAAATATATTTTGGAAACAGTTCCTTAATCTACCGCCAGTTTTTTTATGAATTTTGAGTACAACATTCCAATTTTAAGTTTTGTAAAAATAAGTTTCATAATGCAATTTAAAAAAGTTTGGTCATATTTATTATTAATGGAATACAATTCTGAAAAAGCAGAATGTATTTTTTCTGATATTGTAATCATTGATTCATCAATATATCTCATAATAACAGGGTTGGAATACAAATTTTTACTGTTACTTTTTAAATCAGACAATACTGTTTCTGATTTTTTTAAAATATTATCTCTAACCATTAATGCTAAAATATAGTTCGGTTTTTTTTCTGTGAAATCTTCGTATATGTCCGAAATATCGTCTAAAAGTTGAACTGCTATTCCGAAATCGTAGATTGCTGATTCTGTTTTTAAAAGATTAGGGTTTTTGTTTATATTTTTTGCCGCAATAAAAGGCAGTGTAAATAATTTTCCTGATTTGTAATGATGAACAGATGATATTATTTTTTCAGGAGAAAAATTAAGCTGGGTTAATTGAGTTTCTTCAGCTTCATTTATTCCGGAACCTGTAAGCTGTTTGAAAATTTCAGATTGGATTTCAGTAATTTTTTCATGCCTGAATAAATTATGGGTATGACTGTAATTGTATAATACTGAACATATTATCTTTTCGGCTAACAGCAAATCAAAAACAGATTTCATTATTTTTGATTTCGTAATTTTAGTATAACTGAGATAATGGTTGTCATCTCCGTCAAGCAGGTTGTCTGCCCCTGTTATAATCAGACGTAAACAATTATTAAGTATTCCGCAGAATTTACGTTCACATTCGGTAAAACCCAGAGATTCGTATATAGAATAAAAAAATATTGAATGCATATTGTTGAACAAATGCGTGGTTTTTGAGTTTTTAATTTTATATAACCCGTAAAAATTATATTTTTCGACATATTTGTTGAATTCAAGTTCGACTTCATTGTAATGAAGTTTGGATATTTCCGTTAAATATTTTATTTTATTTATTATGTTTTTCAATTCATTGCCGCTCCTTGATTTCTCCGTCTTTAACTTCAAAAATTTTATCTGAAAAATTAAAAATTCTGCTGTCGTGTGCTGCTACGATTATTGTTTTGCCGGTATCAGCCAGTTTTCTGAAAAATGAATAAATTATTTCAGCATTGAACGAATCAAGGTTTGCAGTAGGTTCATCCGCAATAATTATATGCTGATCAAATAATAGTGAGCGTAAGACTGAAACGCGCTGGCGCTGGCCTCTCGACAAGTGCGCAGGGAACTTGTCTAAAGTCTGAGAAATTTGAAATAAATCAGTAAAACTAGATAGATCGATTTTTATTTTAATACCGCTTAGCTGCGGGATTATTTCAAGATTTTCTCGT
>JAGOBX010000396.1 GCA_017999075.1 Candidatus Babelota bacterium
TACCAAAGAAGGTGAAATACTTGTTGGGAGAATTGCAAAAAATCAGTCGATTACAAACCCCGATAATACATTGAGATCAATAAAAAGGCATATGGGTGAAGCAAACTATAAAGTTAAAATACCAATAATGGGGAAAACATACACTCCTGAACAAATTTCTGCTGAGACATTGAGAAAAATGAAAAAAACAGCTGAAGATTATCTTGGTGAGAAAGTTGAAAAAGCTGTCATAACTGTTCCTGCGTATTTCAATGATTCGCAGCGTCAGGCTACTAAAGATGCAGGAACAATTGCAGGACTTGAAGTTGTGCGTATAGTTAACGAGCCAACGGCATCTGCGTTAGCATATGGTTTGGATAAAAAGAAAGATGAAATAATAGCGGTATATGATTTTGGAGGAGGGACTTTTGATATTTCTATATTAGAGATAGGAGATGGAGTATTTGAGGTTAAGTCGACAAATGGTAACACTCAGTTGGGCGGAGATGATTTTGATGATATAATAATTCAATGGATGGTTGATGAATTTAAGAAAGAAAGCGGAATAGATTTGTCAAAAGATAAAATGGCTAAACAAAGGTTAAAGGAATCTGCAGAAAAAGCAAAAATAGATTTGTCAGGAATGAATGAAACCAATATTAATTTGCCATTTATTACAGCTGACGCAACAGGACCAAAACATTTGAACCTTAATTTAACAAAAGCTAAATTTGAATCTATGATTATGGATTTGGTTGACGGATCATTTGAACCATGCAGACAGGCTGTTAAAGATGCGGGAATAAAAGTATCTGATATTGATGAAGTAGTATTGGTAGGAGGATCAACGAGAATTCCTTTGATTCAAAAAAAAGTGAAAGAATTTTTTGGGAAAGAAGGACATAAAGGAATTAATCCTGATGAAGTTGTAGCTATAGGAGCTGCTATTCAGGCGGGAATTTTAATGGGAGACAGTAAACTTAAAGATTTAGTTCTTCTTGATGTAACTCCTTTAACTCTTGGAGTAGAAGTTCTTGGAAATATGGTTGAACCTATTATTGACAGAAATACAACTATTCCTGTTAAAAAAAGTAAAGTTTTTACTACTGCTGCAGACAGTCAGCCGGCTGTTAGTATTAATGTTTTGCAGGGTGAACGTAAATTTGCTAAAGACAATAAAACTCTCGGAAGATTTGATCTTGTAGGCATACCTCCTGCCCCGCGCGGAGTTCCTCAGATAGAAGTTACGTTTGATATTGATGCTAACGGTATATTAAAAGTTACAGCTAAAGACTTAGGTACAGGAAAAGAACAGCAGATAACTATAACGAAACCAGGTGGATTGAGTAAAGAAGAAATTGATAAAATGATTAAAGAAGCTGAAATGCATGCTGAGGAAGATAAAAAACAGCAGGAACTTGTAAGCGCGCGCAACCAGGCTGAAAGTATTATTTACAATACTGAAAAATCGTTGAAGGATTACGGAGACAAGATTTCTGAAGATGATAAAAAGAAAATAGAAGATACAATATCAAAATTGAAAGAAGTTAAAGACAGTGATAATGTAGAAACAATAAATAGTGCTATTGAAGAAGTAACTAAAAATGCGCATAAACTTGCAGAAGAAGTTTATAAAGCTGCTGCAGAAAAAAATCAGCAGGCTGCAGGAACAGGAAGTCAAACCGGTAATACTGAAGCAGCTGATGCAGGGCAAAGCAATTCTGATAATAAAGGTCAGCAAGCCAACAAACAATCATCAAATTCTGATGTTGTTGATGCTGAATTTGAAGAAGTTAAAGATAATAAAAAATAATTAATTTATTATTTTATAGGACCTCTCTAAAGGCTGAAGCCGAAGGAGAGGTTCTATGAATTATTTGAATTTAATTGATTGATAATATTTTGAGCAAGTTTTTTGTTTATTCCGCCTAATTTACATAAATCTTCAGGATTGGAGTATTTGATATTTTTTATTGATTTAAAATGCGCCAATAAAATCTCTTTACGTTTAGAACCTATTCCCTTGATAGAATCAAGCTCTGATAAATTAATATTTTTATCTCGTAATGTTTTATGGTAAGTTATACCGAATCTGTGAGATTCATCTCTGATATATTGAAGTAATCTTAATGCTTGAGAATGTTTATCAAGTAAAATCGGTTGAGATTCGTTTTCTTTGAAAATAATTTCTTCACGTTTTGCGAGAGATATTATTTCAGTAGAACTTTTTGAGATGCCGCATTCTTTTCTAATGATTTCCAGAGCAGCATTAAGGTGCTGTAACCCTCCGTCTATAACGACAAGTTCAGGAATCCTTATTCCATTTTTATTTTCAATAATATTATTGAAATGTCTTAGTAACAGTTCTTTCATCATATCATAGTCATTTATTCCATTTACTGATTTAATTTTGTATTTCCGGTATTCGTTTTTTTGAGGTGCTCCATTGTAAAAACATACAGCAGAACCCACAGCGTATTCGCCGGCAAAATTTGATATGTCAAAACAATGTATTGTTATAGGAAGTTTATTGAGATTTAATTGACTTTTAAGTTCTGACAGCTTGGAACAATTAAGTTTTAATTTAATTTCGTCATGTTCGAGAGTCTGCAAACAATTATTTTTTATAAACTCAATTAAATCTTTTTTTTTGCCTTTTTGGGGAACAGTTATGATTGTTTTGTTTCCCCGTTTTGCTGAAAGCCAAGCTTCAAGGGAATCTCTGTTTTCAGGCTCTGATTCAATAATGAGCTCTGAAGGTATAAATAAGGAATTGTTATATGTCTGAAAAATAATTCTTGAAATTAATTCGTTTTTATCGAAAGAATTTTCTTGATATTCAAAGTTGTATATTTCATTATTAGTCATTTTTCCAAGTCTATATACAAATTTTTGACAGCATCCGAAATTATTTTTCACATTGAAAGCTATTACATCATAACTTTCAATATCAGCAGAATCAATTTTTTGAAAATTGAAAAGTTCCTGTAAAGCTAAAATATTGTCTCTGCATTCTGCAGCTTCCTCAAATTTTTCTTCGGAAGCCAAACGTTTCATTTCATTTTCTACTGTTTTAATTAATGAACCGGTATATCCGGACAGAATCTTTAAAATATTGTTAATTCTTTCTTTATATGATTCTGAAGAAATATTATTAATACACGGGGCATCGCATTTTTTTATGTGGTAATATAAACAGGGCTGTGTTTTTATAGAAAATTTTTTACACCGTCTCAATTTATATAAATTATTTATAATAGAAATGATTTTATGAACTGCCGGATTTGAAGTGAAAGGCCCAAAAAATTTGAGTTTGGAATTTAATACCCGGCGAGCGATGATTATCCTTGGAAACAATTCTTCTGTATTTACGCATATATAAGGATACCGTTTATCATCTTTTAGTCTTATATTATATTTTGGCTGCAATTGTTTTATATAAGAATCTTCTAAAATATAAGCTTCATTTTCGTTGTCTGTAACAATGAATTTTATATCTTTAACATTGGCAGTTAAAAATTTGGTTTTTATATCAGTTATATTATCTTTGAAATAAGAAGAAACTCTTTTTCTTAAATTTTTGGCTTTGCCTACATATATGGTTTCGTTATCGGCGTTATACATTAAATAGACGCCAGGAAGTTCAGGAAAAGTTGATGCAAGGTTTTTCAAGTTAACAAAACAAATTCACGTAAGTTTTCAGACAGTTAATTAAAATTTAAAACACCTTAAATGTTATAGGATTATGGAACTGTTTCCAAAATATATTTATATATTTTTTTATAAAATAAACTTATTGTTTATCAATATATAAATTTTGTGAAAAATGGAAGAAATACCATTTGGAAACATTCCCATTATTTTTGGTGCAGGAAAGGGGACTTGAACCCCTACAGCTTGCGCCACATGCC
>JAGOBX010000397.1 GCA_017999075.1 Candidatus Babelota bacterium
GAAATGAAGAAAAATATATAGAACCGGGTTTAAAATGCATAGAAATAAGCAAACAGATTTTATTATCAAAATATCCTGAAGTAAAAATTGAAGTTATATTATCTGATAATAATTCTTTGGATAAAACCTCATCAATTGCAGAAAAATATGTTGATAAAATAATCAAAAATGATAAAAATTCAATTGCAGGCGTGAGAAATTCCGGTGTTTCTGTTTCGTCTGGAGAAATACTGGTTTTTATAGATGCCGACAGTCAGATGCATAAAAATTCTTTATTGAAAATTTATGAATTGTTTGTAAAAACTGATATAAAAGCCGGTTGCGTTAAAATATTAACTGATGAAAAATTAAATTTTATACTCAATTCCATTGTTGTAATTGTAAATTTTTGTTTTAAAATTATGAATTCAGGCGGTGGAATGTATTATTGCCTAAAAAAAGATTTTGATGCAATAAATGGTTTTAATGAAAATTTATATGCTGCTGAAGATCTTGATTTTGCTAACCGAATAAAAAAATTAATGAAACAAAAAAAATGCAGATTTGTCAATTTGTCTGATATTCCTATAATAACCTCTGCTCGTAAAGTTCGTTTTGTAAACAAATTTAACGCTTTGATAAAATTTATAAAATTTATTGTTATCCCGAAAAAAGTTTTGTATAATAAATCCGAATGGGAAGATTTATTTTATAAAACCGATAAATTAAGATGAAATAAAAGGAGTTGAACTAAAATGGTTTTTGAAAAAATTGAAAAATTGGAAAAAATGAGTCTTGACGAAATTAAATCAGTGCAACTTGACAGACTTAAAAAACACACTCATTATGTTTATGAAAAAATTCCTTTTTATAAAAAAAAGTTTGATGAATTGAAATTAAAACCTGGCGATATAAAAACATTAGACGATATAAAATTATTGCCGTTTACAAATAAAACTGATTTGCGTGATAATTATCCGTTCAGCTTGTTTGCAGCTCCTCCAGAAAAAGTAGTTCGAATTCACGCTTCTTCAGGAACAACTGGAAAACCTATAGTGGTTGGATATACAAAAAACGACATAGGAGTTTGGGCAGAATCCACTGCGCGCACTTTGTATAAAGGAAATGTTTGTGAGAAAGATGTGATTCAGAACGGATATGGTTATGGGTTGTTTACCGGAGGTTTGGGTATTCATTATGGTGCTGAGTATTTGGGCATTGCAGTAATTCCGATATCAGGAGGGAATACTCCGCGTCAGCTTATGATAATGGAAGATTTCGGATCCACTTTGTTGAGTTGTACTCCTTCGTATGCAATGCTTTTAGCAGAAGCTATAGAAAAAGAGGGAATTGACAGAAAAAAATTGAAATTGCGGGTAGGTTATTTCGGAGCTGAACCGTGGTCTGACAATATGAGGATTGAAATAGAAAAAAAACTTAAAGTCGATGCTCTTGACATTTACGGATTAAGCGAAATAATAGGACCTGGAGTTGCAAGCGAATGTCTTGCAAAAAAAGGGTTACATATATGCTGCGATCATTTTATTCCTGAAATAATTAATCCGCAGACAGGCGAACAGGTTCCGGAAGGAGTATTCGGAGAATTGGTTTTTACAACTGTAACTAAAGAATGTTCTCCGTTTATAAGATACAGAACAAGAGATATAGCAGCATTAACTTATCAGAAATGTGAATGCGGCAGCTCGCATTACAGGATGACAAGGGTAGCAGGCAGAACTGATGATATGCTTATAATCAGGGGGATAAATGTATTCCCGAGTCAGATTGAAAGCGTTCTTATGAAAATCGAAGGAGTTGCGCCTCATTATCAGATCGTAATTACGAGAGAAGGTTCGCTTGATGAAATTGAAGTTATGGTTGAAATGACTGAATCAGCGTTTTCAGATGAAATGAAAGAAGTGGAAAATTTCAGTCATAAAATCCAGCAGGCTATAGAATCAGTTTTAACAATTCGCGTAAAAGTTAAACTCGTAGAACCTGATTCTATTCAGCGTTTTGAAGGCAAAGCTAAGCGTGTTATTGATAAAAGAAAAATGTAAATAAATTTATAATAAAGTATATCAAATGATTTTAGGTTTTATCTGTTTTTTTAAATGTATTATTGGACGTTATTAAAAAAAATTCAAAGGGGGTAATTAAGTATGCTTTTAAAGCAAATATCAATATTTCTTGAAAATAAACCCGGTAAACTTGCCGAGGTAACAAAAATTTTACATGACAATAAAGTAAATATCAGGGCATTGTCAATGGCTGACACAACTGATTTCGGCATACTTCGTATAATAGTTCCTGAAGTTGAAAAAATTTATAAATTGCTAAAAGATAATCATCTTACAGTGAAAATAACTGAAGTTATTGGCGTTAAGGTTAAAGATTGTCCTGGCGGGCTCCATGAAATAATAAATTATTTTGCGCAGGATAATATTAATGTAGAATATATGTATGCGTTTGTAAATAAGTCAGGCAATGACGCAATAATCATATTTAAAGTTAAAAATATCCAGCAAGCTATAAATATTCTTGTGAATAACAGCATAGAATTGTTTAAGTACGAAGATATTTTGACTATTTAATACTTGAAAAATATTTTATTTGTTCACTGGTTTTGGTGGTTTTTATTAAAAATATTTTTAAACAATTAAGCAGGTTTTAGCTTATAGAATAGAATTATATGCAATAATATCTGAAAAAATCCGAGCGTATCGTATAAAAAATATGAAAACCAATTTGTTTACACAGCATATATTAAGCCCCACCATCAGATATTATTGCGAATTGCTTAATGTTGATTTGAAAACTCCTCAAACAGAATTGAAAAAAGTTTATTATAAACTTGCTTTGATGTATCATCCTGATAAAAATAATAACAATGAAATATCCAAAAAATTATTTTCGGATATTGCAACAGCTTATAATGTTTTGTCAAATCCGGAAAAAATTCAGCAGATGAACGAAGAATTTATAATGAGCATACCGCAAAAAGTTAAAATCGGAAATTATGTGGTTAATATCGGCGGTTTTTTCGGAACAAGATATTTTTCCAAAGACGCGTCTGAAATGTATTCAAGAAAAAGGAAAATTTCCGGAATGCTGTCAGGAAACAGTTCAAACTCAAATATGTATTCGAATTTTTTTGACAATGATTATTTTGAAGAGGAAAATTCTATACTTGACAGTCCTGAATGGGATATGTTTGAAATAATGTTTTCGGGTTCAATGAATGAAAAAACAATAAAAATTCTGCAGGATGAATTTTTAAAAAAAGGGCTTGATTGTTATTATGATTTGCCTTGGGTATCAGCTAATATACAGGGGTTTTTGCATTTTATTTCGATAAATTTTAAAGAAGCTTCGAAAATTTATTTACGGCTTGTAAACCTTATTAAAAACAATATAGTTTTTATGTACAGGGCGGCTATATGCTTGGAATCATTGTATTTTTTAGAACTTGCAAATAATAAAAAACCAGGGAAAAAAATGATTGATGAGGCTATTGAACTTCTTGAAAAATCTATTGAAATAGGTAAAAGCAGATTTGTTACTGAAAAACAGCATTGTTTTACTGTAAGAAAAACCTTGGCTGAATTATATGAATTAACAGGAAATTCCAAGGAAGCTTTGAAAATGTGGCGTTATGTTTTACAATACAAAAATCCTTATTCAATTGAAGCAGAAGAAAAAATCAGAGATTTGAGTAAAATAAGAATCCTGCCGCGAAAAAATAATTTAATCAGAGAAAAGATTAATAGAATTAATATTTTTATGAAAAACAAAACAAATTTAAAATCTCTTGATCACTGCAATATAGATGAGTTGTGATAAAATATGAAAGATAATTTGAGCGTACAATACCGCCTGAGGTTTGAAAAAAATATTAAATACAGATA
>JAGOBX010000013.1 GCA_017999075.1 Candidatus Babelota bacterium
TTTCTATATCCTTCAATGTTTTTCTCAAGTGTTTTTTGAGCGGATTTAAATTTATAATATTGAGCTTCATTCATAATATCTGTATCAGAATCATGATTTAGAATTGCTTCGTGAAAAGCTAAAGCTGCGCCGATATAATCCTGATTATTGTAAAATTTATATGCTTTGTTTAATATTGAATTGTTTTCAGCTCTCAAAAATTGGACATAAATGATGATTAATAAAAGAAACGAAAAAAAAAATTATTCATATGAAATAGTTTCTAATAAATTGCAAAAAAATACAATATTTTTTTAATTTTTTCACATTTGCAGTATTGTTTTTTACTGTTTTATAATTTAAACTTATTTGTTATCAGTAAAAATATTTTTTTAAAAAATATATTTTTTTGGAATAATAATTGCAAAATAATTTTTTGGTTTTGTTTAATATATGTTTGGATAAAGTTCTATAACATAAAAGATATAATTATACAATGAGTTTAAAATACAGACAAAATATATCTAAAATATTTTTATTTTTTAATATTTCAATTTTATTAGTATTATATTTAACACAGCCTGGATATTCTACTATTTGGCATGAAACAAATGAAGGTATCGGGCTATATGATTACATTGAATTAAATTCTTCATTAAATGGAACATATATTCATTATGGAGTTGACTGGGCAGGATGGAACAGAAGCGAAGTGGCTGTTGGAATAAACGGGTTCTGGGCTAACTATACCGGAAACTGGGTCCATGATGCAGGTCTAAACAAACATCTAAGTACAGGCGTATTAGATTACGGATGGCACGGAGCAGGATGGGCTGCTGGTTCGTCTCTTACATATTATTGCAAAATAGATGATAATGCTTTTGATCCATGGAACCAGGAACAGGGATATACGGATGAGTTAGCTTTGATAGATGTTGAAACTTTGCCAATACCTTCAAGTTATATTTATGATAACGACACCAGACTTGTTTTACAATTTTCAATTAATGCAGGTTCAAACGCTGGAAGAGAATTAAACAGATTATGGGTTGAAAATACCGGTTCTCTTGAAGAAATCAATGATATACCTAACAATGGAATATATTTATATTATGAAAACGGAACTTCTTTTTCATTTGACGGAAATGAAAAAAGCGCTGTTTTATACGGAAACTACAATACAAATCCTGCAAATAATAAACAATGGGGGCATGATGCTTTAAACATTTCTATACCTTCAGACGGAACTAATAAACTTTATTGTTATATAGTAATAAACAGGTTTTCAGTTGGAGTAACAAGAGGACGCACTGCAAAATTCAAGATAATGAATGATGGTATGAGTTTAGACGGGTATGGACTTAATCAACCTGGTTTTGTAAGAATAGACGCTCAAGAAAATCCAGATGAATTAACATTAAGTTCAGACACTCCGCGTATAGTTGTGAACGGTGATTCCACAGATTGGTTTGGATCAAATGTAGTAAATTGGGATGCTGATAAGAATCAGGGAATACCAAATATTTCATCTCAAACCTGTACTGCTACTGCAGGCGGAAAACTCTTCTGGAAAGATGCTACAGGTAATGGTCCAATGTCAGGAGGAACTGGAGATGTAAGCGATAAGGATGATTATTCCGGACAGAATGCAGATAACTGGGATTTAGATTTTTTTTCTATGGTGGGAGACACTGATAATTTGTATTTTCTGATAAAATTCGCAGATATTAATTTATCGGAAAATGATTTAATGATACAAATTCCTATAAAATATTCAGATGCTGGAGATACTCAAAAAATCTTATTGGGGAAATTCGGAGAACAAAACATTGATTCTACATATCTTGTTCCAAAAACATATTGGCAGAATCTTATTGTTATAAGCACAGATTCCCCTGCTATAAGAATATTCAATGGAAAAACAGGTTTTTCCGTTGATACTGGAGTTTATGGAAAAGTAATAATAAACGAAGACGAAAATTTTATTGAAGCTGCAGTTCCCAAATCATATTTAGGAGGCGCTTCCGAATATTTTAATGACACAGTATATATGGCGTTAGCTGTGTTTCAGGAAAATACTGTTCCAAATGGTTTTGTCAAAGCATACCACGACGGAGGATCCAGCGATTCAATACCTGAAGTTGTAGATTGTATTTCTCAGAAGTCGGCGACTTTTCGCGGAGATTTACAAGATTCGGATTTATTTGAATTCACTTCTTTTTATGATTTAATACTTAACACTTATTTAAAAGTAGAATTTACCGATAATACTTCGTTAAGAGGAAATATTGAAAAAGTAGAAGTATATTCAGGAAAAACTGTAGATGGACTTTCAAGCGAGTATAGCGATGCAGATCTTATGGAAATAAGAGAAAATTCAAAATTATATATGGGATATGACAATACATATTTCTTTTTTTGTTTATCGGACATATCAGGATTTACAACTGATAACGATACATGGATTGGAATAGCTGTAGACATAGACGGAGGCAGCGGCGGGCAGGATTCAGGTCCTGTGATAAATGGATGGCCGGTATGGCCGAGAGGATTTAAACCCGATTATTTTGTTCAGCTCGACAATATAATAAACAGCAGGTGCTGGCTATATGATGGAACAGGAGCAAACTGGGCGGCAGCAGTTCAAAAAAGCAATAATATCGCAGGATGGGCGTATGCTTATCAAAATTGCGTGGAAATACAAATTCCACGTTACGACGTAGGAGCTCCAACAGAAAATGATAAAATAAGTTTTATGATATTTACTTCAAATGATGCAGTTTCAAAAAATATTCATCTTAGTTATCCTCTATCAAACCCTGTAAATTCAGACAGTATATTTCTTGGCGGATATTATTATACAAATACTGATTTTGAAATAACAAAACCAAACAGTGCTGTAGATACAACTGCTCCGACATTTGAAATTACATCAATTACAGCTCCTGATTCTGCATCAGCGCTTGGTTCATTAAATTCTTCATCATTATATCCAAATTTTTATAGAGGAGACTCTTTAACAGTTTTTACTGCAGGGTTTACAGTATCAGATCCTGCTTCTTCTGTTAACAGCAGCGGAGTAGGAGACAGCGTATGGATATGGAATTCAAGCAATAATTCAGAAGATACAGCCGGATATTATACTGCAAATCCGGTTTCTGTAACAGGAGTTTCAACCTCTTCGTCAGATACAGTTTTTTTCAGTATCACAGTTTATGACAAATACGGAAACAAATCAGCTGATACGGTTTATATAGTTATGGATTCGACTAATCCGGATTCTATTGAAATTATTTGTCCGGAAAACGGTGCAGAAACACTTGGAACCAACAGCATAATAAAGTTTGACTGGGTTGACTCCTACGACACGCATTCAGGAATCAAAAAATATTACATTCAAATATCTTCTTCTCCTGCTTTCTCGTCAAATTTGTTCGAAGGATATACATTAAATACAGCATCTGAAACCTCATATAATTTTGCTTATAAAACTTATACTTCATATTATTGGAGATATTATGCATTAGATAATTCAGGAAACACAAGCGGCTGGTCAAACACTAATTCATTCAATTACTATCTGTTCACAGAGGTCAACACTTCATTTGTAAATGTTACGAATGGAGCAGTTTCTTCTGCAGATTATGACAATGACGGGGATTTGGATTTAGTTATTACAGGAACTACAACAGGCGCTGCAGGCGGAGCTGTAAGTAAAATTTACCGAAATGACGGTTCAGGAATTTTTACAGATATAAATGCAGGGCTTACAGGAGTTTATAATTATGGTTCTGCTGCATGGGGAGATTATGATAACGATGGAGATCCTGACTTAATAATAGGAGGTTTAAACTCGTCAGGTTCTGAAACTGCAGTATTATACAGAAACGATAATGGAACATTTACTGTTATAAATGCCGGAATAACAGGTTTAGCTTACAACTCTTATAATTGGTTTGATTATGATAATGATGGCGATTTAGATATCTTTTCGATTGGGAGTTCTCCGGCTGCAACAGGTTTTATAACAAGAGCATACCGCAATGACGGAAATAATACATTTACAAATGTTGGGAATTGCGGTGTAACAAATTTTGATGAAGGGAGTTTTGATTTTAGCGATTATAACAACGATGGTTGGGTTGATATAGCTGTTAACGGTTATAACGGTGTTAGGGTAGCTGCAATATTCAGAAATAACAAAAATGGAACATTTACTGATATAGCAGCAGGCATTGAAACAATGCACAGCGGTTCTATTGTTTGGGCAGATTATAACAATGACGGATATTCTGATATTTTAGAAGTAGGCAATAACGGCGGCGGTCCTGTTTCAAGGTTATATAAAAATAACGGGAACAATACATTTACATTAAAATCAGTTACAGGTTTGGTCTCAGGAACAGGACACGGCACAAAATGGGCTGATTTTGACAATGACGGATATATTGATTTTTTAATCACTGAAGGAACCGGCGCAAATGCAAACATATATAAAAATACCGGCAATGATTCTTTTATAAATACAAATTCAAATATATCCGGAATAACAGGAACAGGTTCATGCTGGTTCGATTATGATAATGACGGAGATTTAGATTTGATGATTTCAGGAGACACGGATGCTACAGCAGGATTTTCAATAAAAACCAAATTATATAGAAACAATACTGCTACTATTATAAATCAACGGCCTGCGGCTCCTTCTTTAACAACCTCGAATAATACTGTTTTTTCTTCAGATACAATAACATTTCAATGGGCTGACATAACAACTGATTCTACTCCTGCTCCGGCTATAGGATATAATTTAAGAATAGGAACTTCAGCAGGAGGATGTCAAGTAATTGGGGTTGACACTAATTCTAATCATTTTTCAGGAAATACATTTTTCGGCAATGTATACGGCGGCACCACAGCTTATATTTTCGGATTGCCTGGAGGGATATACTATTGGTCTGTTCAGGCTGTTGATGGAGGGATGATGAAATCAGAATGGGCGGCAGAACGTACTTTTATAATGACTCCTCGAATTAAAATAACTTCAGTTTCAACAGGATATGAAACATGTGTTCAAACAATTTATATCAGTGGAACAACAAATGGAACTTCTTCAGGAGATACAGTAAAATTATATGTAAATTCAATTTGCTGCACTTCTTTAATTTTGTCTTCTCCGAATGGAAGCTGGTCAGGGACTGTTTTATTGACAGGTATGGGAGACAGTGTTTCAGCAGAATTAACTTACAGAATAAATAAGAACGACTGCGATACTATTGCTATCCACTACTATACAGGTCCATGGTATGTAAATGATTCTTCAACTGCAAATGATTCTTTCACTTATTCGGCAGGAAGCGATACTTCAGGTTCAGGCAGCAAAAATTTCCCGTTTGCGTCTATTACAAAAGCATTATTTTTTGCAAAATCAGGGGATACTGTTTATATTGATGCAGGAACATATTACAGAAATAATATTAATGACACTTTTATAGCGCAAATAGATACGGATTATTTAACAATTACTGGAATAGATTCCAACATTTCAATCATTAATACTGACAGTCCTGTTTCCGGCAATTATGTTTTTCTTGCAATTGACAGACATCATATTAATATTCAAAATTTAAAAATATTAAATTCGTATTATGGAATATATTATAAAAATACAGATACTTCCGTATTACAAAATATTCATTTTGACTCAAATGCATATTCAAGCTTATATACATTATATAACAGCGGATCTGACTATTGTGACTCTTTAACTATAACAAACTGTTTTATTGAAAAAAGCTGGTATGCTCTATATATCAGTTATACAAATGATATAAAAATTATAAATAATTATTTTCATGATAACTATAGTTCCGGCATAAATGCTTCTTATTCAAATCTCATAACAATTCAAAACAATTATTTCGACGGCGCACTTAACGCTGACTACGGAATATCACTAGGTTCATCCTCAAACAGTTGTTCAGTTCTGCAGAATACTTTTATTAATCATACTAGTAATGTATTGAATATTAATGCAGGCGACACTATTATCATTAATGGAAATATAATTAACGGAGGCAGTCAAGGTATACGCATGGCAAGTTCGTCAAAAAGAGGATATGAGATAACTGAAAATATAATCAGTAATGCAACCGGATATGGAATTTACTGCCAGCCCGGAGCCACCGTAGAGATGCTTATTTCAAAAAATACAATAAGTTTCACGCCAACCGGAATATATTCAATGATAAATCAATATATAAATATACGAAACAATTTTATCACAAATTCGACTAATTACGGTATGAATATTTTACTTGCTGCAGGAAATGCTTTTGAACAAAACACATTTGATTCGAGCGGGCAATACGCATTATATATAACATCAGGCGCAGCTGTTCCAGTTTCTTCAACCAGAAACAATTATTTGAAAGGATTTTCCGTTAATGATTCCGGTGTTTTTAATAATTATAACAATTATATAGATTTAAGTTATTCATTTTGGGGAACAACCGATTCTAATGTTATCTATAATAAAATGGGTGGGAATTACGGAGACAGTATTATTTATTTGCCTTTCAGGACTTCTATTATCGATACTGCTTCAGGCGCTGATACAGTCGCTCCTTATCCGCCAGATTTTATTTTATGCGATACTTCTTTAATCAGTCAGGTTGTTCTGAAATGGTCAAAACCATCTTTTGATGAAGATAGTGGTATTCTTACAGGATTATCAGGTTACAGATTATACAGATGCGATCATTCTGATACAAACGATTGGGAACACTATTTAATTGCTGTAATAAATGATGAAAACGATACTGATTATATTGATACTGATCTTTCAGAAAGTAATGAAAATTATTATTACAGGGTTGTTGCGTTTGACAGCCATTATACAAACGGAACAAATTTTCAAAACAGAAGCTGGTATTCTTCTATTCTAAAAACAAGTACAATTACTAACAGCGTTCCATCCTGCACAATATCTATTCCTTCTGACGGAGAAACATACGGGCAGAATGTTTCATGCACTTTTGTTATTTCCGATCCTGATGATAATAAATGCACATTAACTGTAATTCAGTATTCTAAAGACGGAGGAGTTACCTGGATTGATGCAAAAATAATTTCAGGAGATACCGATAACTTATCAAGCGATTCAGTCGGCAAAACTTATTCATTTATATGGAACTCGTATGCAGACTTGCCTGATACATTGATTCAAATCATAAAATTTAGAATTATTGTATTTGACGGAAAAGATACAGGTTCTGCTGATACTACCTTAAATTTTTGCATAGACAATATAAAGCCTGATTCTCCCTCAGGTCTTTATGCTGTAGCGGATGTAGCTATTCCTGATACAGGGGTTATATTATGCTGGACAAAAACTCAGAATGCTGATGAGGCAGGTTATAATATTTACAGGGATACTACTGGCTTAGGAAATTATTTAAAAATAAATTTAACAATTATAACCGACACTTTTTATTTTGATACTTCTGCAATTCAAGGAGAAACTCATTATTATGCAGTTGCGACTGTTGACAGTTATGGAAACGAAAGCATAAAAACCGATTCTGTAAGCGCTGCAAATGTATTAATAAAAAAATATATACAGTCAGTAAAAATCAACAGTTATGATACTGATGTAAAACCAGGTGCTACTGTGACTTATTATATTGAATACTTAAATAACGGGTTTGCTCCTGCATTTGAAGTCGTAATATATGACACATTAGTTTCTGAAATAGTATATAAAGTTTCAACCGCAGATTCTGTTTCTGGAAACACATCTCAAATATCTTTCAGTAATGACAATACTTCTACTTGGATTTATTCTCCTGTTGGAAGTGTGGATTCAAACGTAACAAATATTAGATTTTCTATTATCGGTTCGGTCCCGCCTAAGTATGATTGGCCTTGTTCCGGATGTTTGAAATACGGAACTGTTATTAAATAAATAATTCATAAAGATTATTATGTTTATAAATTTAGTCTTGTAATTTTTATTGTTTAAATTATATTTTATAACAAATGTTATAAAATTTCTGTTTTATAAGCTGATGATTAACAAACATCGGAATACCAGAAACTATTGATGCAAAAACACGCGCAGAATTCTTTTAAAATAATAATTCTGATTTAATGCGTAATTTTTTTTTAAGGAATTTATTTATGGAATCATTAGAACGGAATGCTTTGATAGATCAAAGAATAAATAAAATTGATGAATTGAAAAACAGCGGAACAAATCCGTATCCGTATAAATTTATCAAACAATACGATATAAAAAATATACTTGATGACTTTGATAAATTCAAAGAAACCGATCAAGTTGTTACCGCAGGAAGAATAATGCTGGTTCGCCTTATGGGAAAAGCTGCATTTGCGCATATACTTGACAATACTGGAAAAATCCAGATTTATGTAAGAGTTAATGATATCGGAAAAGAAATGTTTGAAATATTTAAAAAACTTGATATTGGAGATATTATAGGGATTACTGGAAAACTGTTTAAAACACATTCTGATGAAAAAACCATTCATACTTCAGAATTTGTCCTGCTTTCAAAATCTATCCGTCCTCTACCCGAAAAGTTTCACGGACTTCGCGATACTGAAATGAGATATCGCCAAAGATATGTTGATTTGATAATGAATGAAAATGTAAAAGATATATTTATTAAACGCAGTAAAATAGTTGGAAATATCAGGAAACAGCTTAATAGCAAAAAATTTCTCGAAGTAGAAACTCCAATGATGCAGCCGATAGCAGGTGGTGCAGCTGCGCGGCCGTTTATAACACATCACAATACACTCGATTTGGATTTGTATTTAAGGATTGCGCCCGAACTTTATTTAAAGCGGCTGTTAGTCGGAGGTCTTGAAAAAGTTTACGAAATAAACAGAAATTTCCGTAATGAAGGAATATCAACTCAGCATAATCCTGAGTTTACAATGTTAGAATTATATTCTGCGTATGATGATTATAATGATATGATGAATATTTGCGAAGAAATAATTTATAATGCGGCTGTTGAAGTTAATAATTCTGATGTTGTAAGTTATGGCAACAAGGAAATTTCATTAAAACCTCCTTTTAAAAGGGTAGCATATTATGAATCAATAAATGAGATTTTAAAAACTGATGTTAGAACTCTTGATATTGACAGTCTGAAAAAAATAGCTTTTTCACATAAAATCGAATTAGATAAAAATTCAGATAAAATTGCTGTTATTAATGAATTGTTTGAAAATCTGGTAGAACCTAATTTGTTTCAGCCGACTTTTATTTATGATTATCCTGTTGAAATTTCACCGTTGACTAAACGTCATAGAACTGATCCGTCTGTTGTAGAACGGTTTGAATTGTTTATAGCAAATTATGAAATAGCAAACGCATATTCAGAACTAAATGATCCTATTGAACAATACAATAGATTTTGCGGACAGCTTAAAATTAAAGAACTCACCAAAAATGATGAAATTGCAGATAAAATTGATTTTGATTATATCAGAGCGTTAGAATACGGCATGCCTCCTGCCGGCGGTCTTGGCATAGGTATTGACAGACTGGTTATGGTATTAACAGGGGTTGAATCAATCCGGGAAGTTATATTGTTTCCGCAATTAAGACAGGAACAACTTTAAAATCAAATATAAAAAATATATAACATAAAACCAATAATTTTGTTTATAAAACTTTTGAGTTTATGATTAAACGCTTATTTTTTTTTGCGGTAATTTTTTATTGTTTAAATAATTTTGGTTGTTCGAACTCTGAAAAAAAATATATTGAACTTAATAAATTTTTGTCTTCTGTAAAAATTGAAGAATTGTCTGCCGCAAAAAAAATAGAATTATTAAATTTATCGGTAGAAATAAACAATTATTCGCGTATTACCGAAATATTAAACAATATCGAACATAATGAATTAAACCTTTTATCACCTCAAATTTTAAAGAGTATTCTAAAAAAACTTACGGTTTTAAAACAAAGCAGATTGGCTGGTTCAATATTATCAGCTTTAAATTTAAAAAATGCTGCAGCGCAAAAAATTATTTTTGCGGAACTATATATTTTATCAGGAGATTTTTATAATTTTGAAAAATATTTATCTTTTAATTATGATATTAATGATGAAGATATTGATTATTTGATTGAAAAATATTTCATATATTTTAAAACTTCAGAAAATCAAAACGATTTAAAAAAAATCTGTAAAATTTTTCTTAAGTATCTCTATGCGTCAGGTAAAAAAAAATTAGCGGTTAAATTAGCTGAAAATCTTGTTTCAATTATTCCTGATGATTTAACAGCCAACCATATTTTATTAAGGTTTAATGAAAATAAAAAAAAACTTATTGATGATGCTGTTTCAAAAATTGAAAATGGCAAATCAGATTATTATTCTCTGCTTATTTGCGGATTGGATAAACTTGATTCAGAAAAATATGATGAATCACTGATTTTTTTCAATCGCCTCATCAAACTATCTCCTTACAGCGGAGATATAAAATCAATAATGTCTGAAATATATTTTAAGATCGCTCAGGACAAGCTGAAACAAAATGAAAATCCTGTTAAAATAACCGAATTGATTTTAAAATCTGTTATGCTGGACGGTTCGAACATAAATGCTCTGATTTCATTAATGAAAATATATTACAACTCAGGTATTTTTAATGAATACATAAAATTTGCCGAGCAATTATTTTATTACAATTATGATGATCCTGAAGAATTTAAAAAATTTATTTCAGTTTTAATTCATCATAGGAAAATAGATAAAGCCTTGAATTTTATTAAAAAAAACGAACCGTTGTTTACAGAAAACGATGAGTTGTTTAAAATTTATATTCAGGTGCTTGAACTTACAGGAAATAAATCTAAAATTCTTGATTTGATAAAAATTAAACAATTGAGTTCAGGCAACGATAAAGCTTTCTATATAAAATTTTTATTATTATATTATAAGTATATGCGGTCTTCTGAACCAGAAGATAAAATAAAAATACTTGAAGAAATTGTTTTCAATTACAATAACTCAATTAGTGAAACCGAACTAAAAAAATATGTTTCTGAATTATCAGAATTGTATTATCTGACAAAAAAATATATGAGTTTTATAAAATTATTTTTATCATTTTCCGGAATGGAATACAACCCGGTTTATTTATCTAATTCGATATTAAACATTACGGAAACTGGAGCAATAATTGAAATAATAAACATTATAAATGCACGAAAAATTAAAATTGATTTGTCTGCATATATAAATCTTTTAAAAAAATCCGGAGATTATAACGGAATAATTAAATATCTTGAAGATACTGTTAAAACTTCAAAAAAATCTGATGTTATATTGTCTTATACTGATGCGCTGATAAAAACAGACCGGCTGGAAGAAGCTGTGCCTTATTTAAAAAAAACTTTGATGATGACTAAAAATAACATTGAAGCGTTATATCAAATAGGTTCTATTTATGAAAAAACAGGAGATTACCCACTTGCATTAAAGTATTACAATGATGTTAAGCGCCTCAATCCTAATTATGAAAATATAATTATGAAAATAGTTCTGATAGATTGGTATAAAGAAAAATACGATAGTGTAATAGACAAACTAAGGGTTATGTATATATCAGATAAAACCAATGAAATTTTAAAAAATAAACTCGTAGAATGTCTCATAGATTATGCTGTTATTAAAGATTTAAAAAATGATAGTCAGGGAGCTTTGAATTATTTTAATCAGGCATATGTTTTGTCTCCTGTGAATGAAAAACTTCTTATAAAACTTGCTGAATTTTATTTGAAAAGAAAAAAATATAAACAGTCGCTCGTTTACTATGAAGAATTTCTAAAAAGAAAAACTGACAAAGATGTTATGCTTATTGTTTCGGATATTTATAAAATAACTGCAGATTATAAAAAAATGAAGGATTTACTTATAGAAATATTAACGATAGATCCGGAAAATGTTAAAGCAAAGAAAAAAATAATAGATAATGGATATGATGAAATAATAATAGAATATGACTCTGATATCCGACAAATAAATAGTATAATGTCTTCTGAAAAATTTAATCCTGATGCAATTATTAAAAATCATATTGAACTCAAAAATAAAGTGGAAGAAACTAAACGCATGCTTCAGTTCAAACCGAGATTTTATGAAGGATTTTTGCGTCTTGGAATATATTATCTTCAGTTGCAGGATTTTTCAAACGCGCTTGAAAATTTTGAAAAATACCACAGCTTGATTAATTCAAAAGAGTCAATGTATTACCTTGGGTTCGGATTATCAAAAATGAACCGCCATCTTGAGTCTATAAAATATTTTAAAAAATTATATGAAGATTATCCTCAATGGGAAAATTCTTATAAAGGATTGATTAATTCTTATTTGTCAAATTATATGATTTCCGAGCTATACGAATTTTTAAATGATTTTTTCCTTAAAAACGGATTTAAAAAAAATCCGGATTATTTCAGTTCTGTTTTTTATGAAATATCGTTGTATTACTGTAAAACTAATAATTTTGAAGCTGCTCTTGAATCGCTTGAAAAAGCCGAATCAATTTTCAAACCATCTACTGCAACACAGTTCTTAAAAGCTAAAATTTATTATATACAAAACAGGTTTGAAGACTGCTTTAAAATTCTTAAAGACCTATCCTTGATAGATAAAAATGATTATTTGGTTTTTAATTATATGCTTGCTGATTACTACATTTTAAAAAAAGAATTTGATAAAGCGAAAGATATTTATAATCTAATTTTAAAAATCGATCCTAAAAATAAAATTGCGGATTATAATATCAGTCTGATTTCCGGAGCAGCCGGAGGATTAGTTAAAAATATTGAAGGGGATTTAAAAAATAATTATGAAATATATAAGCATTTTATGGAGAGAGATTACATCAAAATAATTTCATTGCAGCCTGTTTCCGATTATATCAAATATTATCAGGCTCTTTCTTATTATAAAATGAACAATATGAAAAGATCGCTTGAAATATTCGAACAAATAGTAAACTTTAAAATACAATATAATTCCGAATTTTATTATCATTATGCTTTAATCCTTAATAAAAATAATCTATTAGATAGAAGCGCAGATATTCTTTTAAAAAATGTAATCAGCAGTTCTGGCAAAAATAAATATGATGCAATTATATTACTCGCTGAAAATTATCTGAAATTGAATAATAATACTGCAGCATTGAATATAATTTCCAATACAGATTTTCCGCCGGAATACGAATCTGTAATTTTGAATTTAAAAGGTATAATAAATTTTAATCTTAAAAATTTCGATAAATCAGCTGATTGTTTTGAAAAATATTTAAATAAAAAAATGGATAACGATATTTTTTTTAATTTGGCCGCAGCTTATAAAGAACTTGGTGAGTATGATAAATCTCTTGATATATGTTTCAGATTATTACAGAAACAGTATTATTATGAATATAAAATTTTAACTCTGGCAGGAATCATTTATTATGATCTTGGGAATTTTTCCGAATCAGAATCTTATCTTAAAAAATCTATTGAAAAAAAACCTGACCAGCCTCAGGCAAGAAAACTTTTATCAGTCATTCAATACCGTAAACAATAACTTCAAGCAAAACGGATTCAATTTTTTAAATTACAATTCCATTTTTAATTATATCTTGAATAAATAAATCCGTTAACTCAACAGAAAGCTGAGTACCGCTGATTTTTTTCAGAATTTCAAAAGCTTCTTCAACCGATTTACTTTTCTGATAAGGTCTGTTTGAAGTTATTGCGTCAAAACAATCACAAACACTTATAATTCTTGCTCCCAAAGGAATTTTTTCTCCTTTCAATCCTTCAGGATAACCTTTACCGTCAATTCGCTCATGATGATATCTAACATAATCAATAGCTCTTCCAAGAAAATTAAGATTTTTTAAAATTTCATAACCTATAACCGGATGGTTTTTAATTTCCGAATGCATTTCTTTTGATAGATTTACTTCTTCATTTCCGAATAACCCATCACTGAATCCTATCTTTCCAATATCATGAAGCATTCCGCCTATCCTTATAAAATAAATTTCTTTTTCAGGTAAAGAACATTTTTTAGCAAGACGTTCAGAATAACATGCAACTCTGACAGCATGGCCTTCGGTATATTTGTCTCTTGCCCCTAAAGTGTTTGAAATTGAAGCTACTGTTTTTACAATATTTTCTTTTAAAGTTTCATTCAATTTTTTCAGTTCTTCTATCAGCATTTCAAGATTAGTTTCACGTGCTTCAACTTTTACCATCATCATAGCTACAGATTGAGCTATTCTTTTTATTATTTCAGGATATTCGGATTTTGTAAATTCCATTATTTCATTAGAATAAACACCGGCCGCTATATCTTCAATTATTTTCAGCAATTGCGGATATTTAAAATTTTCCATAATATAAATACTAATTATTAAAAAAATTTTTCATATTCTATTTTTTCAGCAATATATTGCGCTTTAAAATCATCCCGGCAACAAATCATCAGAAAATTTATAATCAAAATAATTAAGTATCAACGATATAATATATGGATCGAATTTTTTTTCAACGTTATTTTTTTGATTTTTCAAATCATCGGCAAAAATTTTACATAAATCCAGTATTCCCAGTCTTTCACGAGAAGGTTTATCGCTTAATATTGCATCTATAGCATTAGCTACAAACAAAATTCTGCTTTCAACAGGTATATCCTCAAATTTTGGAATATCATTATTCTGATTTAATTTTTTATGATTATAAACTCCATTATAATGTGCCTGATGCCACTTCACTATAGGAGCAATATCCGCAAGCTCGTCTATACTTGCAATCACAGCAGCTCCAAATGAAGTAGTTATTGCCGAATATTCTTCACGTTCTTCATTTGACAGTAATTTTATACTTTTTGTGGGCTCATCATAAGATTTAATTTGATCGCTTAAACATTTATTTCCTAAATCGTGAAGCAATGAAGCTATAGCTATCTTTCGTTTAACATGATCAAGAATAATTTTTTGTTTATAATCACGTATCAACCCATTTTTATATTCAATATTGTTTTCAGAATCATTCAATATATCCTTTTTTTGATACAGCGCTTCAGTTAGAACCTGTTTTTTGGTTTTACCGGGAAAACTTACATTTTTGAACAAATTTAATTCTTCAATAAAATTTTCATAAAGTTCCGTATCTGATTTTAAAATTGACTTATTATTCTTCTCCCAAAGTTTTAATGAGCTTAAATCAAACAAAAAATTCAATTGTTCAGCAGGAGATAACTTGTCAAATGGTTTAGAAAAAACGTCGGCAGAAATATCTTTTTCATTTTTTTCCGGATTTTCAATTTTCAAAGTTATTGAATCTATTCTTATTTTAAGTTTTTTTATTAATTTTTTATAATACAATATTCTTTTTTCTTCATAATTGATTTTGTCTTGAATATTGGAGTTAATTAGATTTATTATATGTAGCGCATGTACAGCAACCCGTTTTGAATGATCATTTTTATATTTGTCTTTCATTTCTATTTTATAACTTGCATAATTAAATGGTAAAAATCCCTGTTTTACATTTTCAAGTTCTTTGATAATTTTTTCAACATATTTTCTATACTCAGAAAATTCATGCTCAGTAAGTCCTATAATATTTTCAAAAGTATTTATACTGTCAACCACATATATATACTGGTTCTTCTCTTTCCCTTTAAATTTCGCTATATTTTTTGTGATGTTGACAAAACTTTCTGAAGAAATCAAATCATAAAAATTTTGACCTATTATTATCGGATGTTCATCAGTAGCTGTAACAATTGCAAGCCTGCCTCCTTCGCTTGTTATCCGGCTTGCTACATTCACTATATCTCCTGTTACATCAATTCTTCCATACATATCAAAATCTACAATAACTGAACCGTATTCAGAACCGCCTTTCATGTAAATTCTATCTTTATTGGCAGATCCGATTAATTTTTCACGTATAAAAATCTTATTAAGCCAATCAAACTTTTTCTGGGCAAGATACATAAACCTTATAACATTTTCAGCAAGCAGATTATCTAAAAACCGCCTGATTTTATAATTCATTCTTTTTTCAATTTTTTTGCTATTAACGTTTCTCCATTTTATAAAATTCTGTATCAGCGGAAACAGATTATCAAGATTAGACAGTTTCTGTTTTTCAGCAATAAAAATTTCAAATTGTTCAGATATAGAAAGATTCTCATCAATTTTTCTGCCTAAATATTGAGTTTTTGAACTTTCAGCAGATTCCAATCCGAAAACAGACATTATTTCATCTCCTACAGATTTTACATAAACCCCGCCAAACTTATTTATTAAATGAATATGATCTGTTTCCCAAAGCTGTATTATTCGTTTAATCGCCGAATTACCAAGAATTTCGCTTAATCCTGTATAATTAGTTATATCAAAATAAACTACAAAAACATTTTGTTCGCCTTTCAATAATTTTTGTTCTTCTTTAGTAAAAAAAGTGGCAAGTTCCTGCATTTTCAAACGGGTAACTGTTACCGATGCTTGTTTTGCAAGTATTTCAATCAAGTTTTCATCAGCCGTATCAAACCCAGCATTATCCGGCAATTTATTTATGGCTTCAATAACTCCAAGTATCTTACCGTCTTTATTAAACAAAGGAGCGGCTAAAATAGTTTTTGTCCTGTAATTATTCCTTTTATCAAAATATGGATTAAACTGAATCCCTTTATAATATTTTGATATGTTATCATAAACATCTTTAATATTTATAATTTTTTTATATAATGCGCAGTAACCTGCTATACTATTTGATGTCAGAGGAATTTTTATTTGTTTTATCTGGCCACCTGCTATAAACTCAGAAACAAGTTCATCACCAGAATCGGTTATAAGATAAAGAGTGCACCTATCGCATAAAAGAAGTTCTGTCGTTCTATTTACTATAATACTTAAAACATCTCTTATATTCTGAATTTCAGAAAGCTCAATAGTTATGTCCAACATCATTTTATATTTTTGAGACATAAGTTCATCCATAATTTTTCTCCGTCAGCAAAGTTTTATATATCAACCACAAAATATATAACACATAGAAATATAGTGTACCGAATGTTTTAGCAGGCAACAAAAATATTTTATGCAAAAACGCATCTGTCTCATTATATTAAAGCACCTAAAAAATGCATCTGTTTTTTCAGTTTAAATTTTTTTTGTTATAAAAATAAAATAAACCATATTATAAATTGAAAAATTTAAATTTATATTTATACTTTATTTTTAATCTATAAAAATTAGAATTACAAAAATGCCAGATAAAAAAATTTATTTAACTCTCATTTACATTTTTTTCAGTTTAACAAACCTTGTCGGAAATAGTTATGCAGATTCTTACATTGGCAACAAAACTATGTTTGAATTACCGAATGATATAAAAAAATTAATTGAAAACGGAGCAATATTGGTAACCGATAATTATGATAATATTCTATTAAAGCATAATGAAAACAAACAGTTCATTCCTGCATCAACCATAAAAATAATAACATCCTATTTCGCTTTAATTAAACTCGGAGAAAATTTCAGATTTTATACAGATATATTTTATGATGAATCAAATAGAGATATTTATATAAAAGGTTATGGTGATCCTTTTTTAGTTTCAGAAGAAATTAAAAAAATTGCTAATGAAATAAAAAAATACGTAAAATCAATAAGAAATATTTATCTGGATGATAGCGCCTTTAACGATGATTTATTCATTCCAGGAAAAGGAAAAACTTTAAATCCGTATGATACCTGTAACGGAGCCTTGTGCGCTAATTTTAATACTGTAGCGGCTAAATTTAATAAAAAAAAAAAGAAATTCGAGTCTACCGAACCACAAACTCCAATAACTAAATTAACTTCTAATTATTTAAAAAAAATAAAATTCAAAGGAAATGGCAGAGTCAATTTACACGGAAACCAGGATTTACCAGAATTATATTTTGGCGAATTAATAAATTTTTTTTTGACAGATGCCGGAATTAATGTTTCAGGAAAAATATTGAAAAAACAGGTTTTCAATAAAAAAATATTATTCAGATATTTCAATTCTAATACTCTTATAGAACTCATAGGCAAACTTCTCGAATCATCTAATAATTTTATGATTAACCAGATTTTTTTATATATCGGCACGCGTGACAATGGTTATCCCGCAACTCTTGATAAAAGCATAGCGGCTTTTAATAAATTTATTCAAAATATTATAAATGTTCCGGAAATGCAAATTACCGAAGCTTCAGGATTATCACGCGAAAATAAAATCAGTTGCATAGAAATGAATTTAATATTAAATTTATTCAAAAAATTCAAGCATATATTGATAAGGCGAAATGAAGGAAATTTTAAAACTGGAACATTATCCGGAGCTTATTCAATTGCAGGATACCATGATT
>JAGOBX010000398.1 GCA_017999075.1 Candidatus Babelota bacterium
AGTTATGATAGATATAGTAGAAAATTCCCATTTTGAATGCGCTCAAAAATTAAAGGAAGTTGTAGCTACTTACCGTTCTGCAGAAGACTTAATCAACATAGGAGCATATGTTAAAGGAACTAATCCTAAGATAGATTATGCTATTCAGATGATAGATAAGATAAATGCATTTTTAAAACAGGGGATAAAAGAAAAACGGGAATTTAAACAAACACTGGCGATGTTGAATGCTATGTTTAAAAAAATGTAAATATTTTTTAGGAAAGGTGTTAAATGATTTCTGCTGCTATATTTCCGGGAAGATATATTCAAGGAATAGATTCATTGAAATTCCTTGGGAAGGAGATTAAAAGGCTTGGAGAAAACGCTTTACTTATATCCAGTCCTTCTGCTGCCAAGAACATAATTCCCAAGATTACTGATTCTATTAGTGCTGAAATAAAATTTAAAGTTGAAATTTTTAATAAGGAAGCAACTGACGAAGAAATTAGCAGATTAACTGACTCTGCAAAAAAAAACAGGTGTGATATTATTGCAGGAATAGGCGGAGGTAAAACCCTTGATACTGCAAAGGCAGTAGCAAACAATATTAAAGTTCCTGTTGTAATAGTTCCTACAATTGCTTCTACAGACGCTCCGTGCAGCGCAATATCTGTGGTATATACTGAAAAAGGAGTTTTTAAACGCGTTATAACACTTGACAGAAATCCTGATGTTGTATTGGTTGACAGCCGGATAATATCAGAAGCTCCTGTGAGATTTTTAGTTTCAGGTATGGGAGATGCGCTTGCTACTTATTTTGAAGCTGAATCATGCAGACAAAAGGTTGCTTGTAATTTTACAGGTTATAATAGTCTTATAACAGCATATTCAATAGCTGAACTTTGTTATGAAACATTATTAGAATATGGAATTTCTGCTAAAATTTCATGTATAAATAAAGTTGTTAATCCGGCGCTTGAACACATAATTGAAGCCAATACTTTATTAAGCGGCATAGGATTTGAAAGCTGCGGCATAGCTGCGGCGCATTCAATTCATAATGGATTGACAGCTATTCCTGAAACACATAGTTTTTTTCATGGGGAAAAGGTTGCATTTGGATTAGTAACGTCATTGTTTTTGACTGATAAATCCTCGCAAATAATAAATGAAGTTTATAATTTTTGTGAAAACATAGGATTACCTACTACACTTGAGGAAATTGGATTGAAGAATGTTTCAGATAAAGATTTGATGAAAGTATCGGAAAAATCCTGCGCTGAAGGTGAATTGATAATAAATGAACCTATTAATATAAATCCTGAAGATATTTTTAATTCTATAAAATTAGCCGACGCTTTTGGTAAATCAAGAAAAAAATAACTGTGTGCTGAAATTGTTTTTGAGATTTAGTTTATTTATTTCAGATTATTGAAACAGATCCATGAATACTGTAGAAAACCTTAATATTGTATTTTTCATGTTTATTAAAAAGGAGATATTTAGTAAATGAAAAATATCGCGCTAAATGCGAAATCTGCTTTTTTTGAAATTTCCAGATTGAATGGAAATGAAAAAAATAATATTTTAAAAACTATAAAAAATGAATTGATTGAGAATAAAAATTTAATAATAAAAGAAAATATTAAAGATGTGGAATCAGCTAAAAGAAAAGAAATAAGTTCAGCCATGATAGACAGGTTGTTATTAAATGATGATAGAATAAAAAAAATGTCTGATAGCATAGATGAAATTATATCTCTTGAAGATCCAGTAGGAGAGATAAGTAATATTAAAATAAGACCCAACGGATTAAAAATAGGACAAATGAGAGTTCCTATAGGAGTAATACTTATTATTTATGAAGCGAGACCTAATGTCACTATAGATTCGGCAGTATTATGCATAAAAGCAGGCAATGCAGTTATTTTAAAAGGCGGTTCTGAATCAATAAATACTAATAGAGCTTTAGTGGAAATCATAAAAAAATCATTAGAAAAAAATGGCTTAAACAAAAATATTGTTTCATTTGCTGATACTACGGATAGAACAAAAATAAATGAACTGTTAAAATTTAATGACTATATAGATTTGGTTATACCTCGTGGCGGTGAAGGATTGATTAGAGCTGTTGTTGAAAATTCTAGGATACCAGTTATAAAACACTACAAGGGAGTTTGCCATACTTATATAGATAATGAATATGACAAGGATATATATTTAAATATTATTTATAACGCAAAGGTTCAAAGACCTGGAGTTTGCAATGCAATGGAAACTCTGCTTATTCATCAAGATATTGCTGAATCAATTCTTCCTGGTATAAAAGAAATGTATGATAAATCCGGAGTAGAATTATATGGCTGCGAAAATACATTGAAAATATTGAAAGATATTAATGCTGCAACAGAAGAAGACTGGTATGCGGAATATCTTGATTTGAAACTTGCAGTTAAAATCGTGGATAATATTGATTCTGCTGTTTCGCACATAAATAAGTACGGGTCACAGCATTCAGATGCGATTATCACTACTAATTATTATAAAACTGAAAAATTTTTACGTGAAGTTGATTCTGCGGCAGTATTTGTTAATACTTCCACAAGATTTAGCGATGGAGGAGAATTCGGACTTGGCGCTGAAATTGGAATAAGTACTGATAAACTTCATGCTCGAGGGCCAATGGGAATTAAAGAACTGACTACATTAAAATTTGTTGTGTATGGTTCAGGTCAGATAAGAAAATAATTATATTATAGAAAAAACAGATTTTAAAAATATTGACATATAAGCTGTTATGGTATTATAATAAAACAACTTTAAAATAAAAAAAATATTATGCTGTTTGAAATAAACGTTAAAACAAATGTTAATACTGAACTTATAGATATAACTGAAAAAATTAATGAGGTAATAAGAAAATCAAAAATTAGTTCAGGAATATGTTTAGTATATACTCCGCACACCACAGCAGCTGTGACTATAAATGAAAATGCGGATCCGACAGTGCAGCGGGATATAATTTATGAAATGAATAAAATTGTTCCCTTCGATGACAATTATAAACATGGTGAAGGAAATTCTGCAGCACATATAAAATCAAGTTTATTCGGAGCGAGCGAATATCTGATTATTGAATCAGGAAAACTATTGCTGGGAACATGGCAGGGGATTTATTTTTGTGAGTTTGACGGTCCCAGATTAAGAAAAGTTCTTGTAAAAATTATAAATGGGTAAAAGATGGAAAAAATATATATAAAGTTTAAACCAAAAAGCGAATATGGTTTTACTTTAATAGAAATTTTAATAGTAGTGGCGATAATAGGAATACTTATTTCAATAGTATCTTTGAATCTGACTGGCAAAACAGGTCAGGCCCGTCAATTGGCTGCAAAGACTACCATTCAAAAATTTGATACTGCTTTGAAAATGTTCAATAATGATAATGGATTTTTTCCGAGTACTGAACAAGGTCTTCAGGCTTTGATTCAAAAACCTAATTCAGGAAAGATACCGATTAATTATCCTGCCGGCGGATATTTGGAAGCTAAAAAACTTCCGAAAGATCCATGGGGAAATAATTATATTTATATTTATCCCGGGATTCAAAATCAGCATTCTTTTGATATAATGTCATATGGAGCTGATGGGGAACCAGGCGGCGATGATGAAAATAAAGATATAGGTAACTGGGAGCCGGAAGATACAGAAAATAAATAATAGTATTATAATTACAGTATATTATTTTAAAAGTTATTTTTATTGAATGAGAACTTTTTTATTATGTAATTCAGGAGGATAAAAATGAAAAAAAATATTTTTTTTATGTTATTGACATTTATGATGACGTCAATTTTGTTTTCGAGTTGTGGAAATAAGAAACTTA
>JAGOBX010000399.1 GCA_017999075.1 Candidatus Babelota bacterium
ATAATGTTTTTTTCATAACCTTATCGTATACCCACGTATATTTCAGTTTAAATCCGCCTGTTTCAGTTTCAATTATTATTTTTATAATTGAACTGGATGTTTTCAGATATCCGTCTATAAGATCAAAACTTTTTTTCTGTAATTCAGGAATAAACTTAGGCATATCTGAAATATTTTTTATCGGAAACTTTTTTCTAAATTCAATTATCGACTCTATTTCAAGATTATCCAAAAAGTCAAAACTTGAAAGAACTTCAGCAGAAACAGTATTAATATTATATAAATTATCTCCATATATGCTTATATAATCATTAAGATTCACCGTATCCTCCAGGTTGCTGTCAAAATATTTTCCGATATGTTTCATTAGTTTAAACTCATCCGGAGTGCTGATTTCAGCATTTGGGCAGCTTAACCCTTTTTTGTTTTCCTTATAATATTCCTGTTCTGCTCCTTTGAACATAGGCTCATTGTCAGAGTCTATCCAGTCTATAATCGTATTACAGTTTTCCGGATCAATATTAAATTTTCTGAATATATTTGAAATCTGTTTTTCTACAAGTGAATTTATTTTTCCGTCAGGATAAATTATCAAGTTAGCATTTATCTTGGAATCTTCATCATAAAAATATATATTAACCGAAACACCATCTGCTGAAAATGGAATTACAGGACTGTAATTCCAGAAATCTTCCTTCCAGTCATATCCGGAAGTAATATCATTGTCAAATAATTTTTTTAAAACTGTTTCAACATTATTTATTATATTTTTCGATTTTATTCTGCTTACCGTTTTTGAAGAGTCTAATATAGCAGATTTTGTAATTTCGTTGTAAAGCAAAAATGAACCAAGTAAAAGCAATGACAGAACTATAACTAAAATTAAAATAGAACCTTCATTCTTCCTGTTCATTATAAATATTTTTTAGCAGTGTTCTTAATTTTTTTTAAAATATAATCAGGCAGAATAACTTCTGTTTTTTTTAATTTTTCAGAAGATTCAATCTGTTGAATCATAACAGGCAGTTCATTTAAAAATTCATTTATAAGAATATGTTCAGCATAATGGTTCTCAGCTTTTTTCAAAAGTTCATTATAAAACAAATTCAATTCGTTCACTTTACAAGATTGCAGAACTTTTTTTAAAATTATATGCAACGATAAATGCAGGAAAGGATTAGTTGATTCGGAATTTTCATAGTCAAAATCTTCATTATTGGCGCATTCATAATGGACATAATATTCGGGATGATCGTTCATTATATCATATATAAATTCTTCGTCAGAATTAAGTACCTGAAAATGTTTTCCTTTCATCCATATTTGATAAAATTTATTTTTATATCCGGAGTTGTTGAGTGACATTAAAATTCAAAGTTAATCAATTTTAAAATTTACCGTTACCTGAGTGCCTTTCTGTTCATCGCTGTTAAGAATCAATTCGCCTTGAAGCAGTTCTGTATATTTTTTAACCAAACTAAGTCCTACGCCTATCCCTGAATATTTTCTCGTCATGGAACCGTCAATCTGACGGAACGGATCAAAAATAATTTTATGATATTTTTGGTTTATTCCTATTCCAGTATCTTCAATCCTAAAAGACAACTTATTCTGATTTTCCAAATATAAAAACGAAATTTTTATATAACCTGCTTCAGTAAATTTAACAGCATTATTAATCAAATTCATAAGTATAATTTTTATTTTTTCATAATCAGAATAAAACTCGGATTCATTCAATTTTTCATCAAATTCAAATTTTATTGTTAAATTTTTATTCAAACTTATGTTATGCGTCTCAAGGCAGATTTGATCAAAAAAATATTTCAAATTTATCCGCTCAATATTATTTTTTATATTCTGGTTTTCAATTTCAGACAATTTCAGTAAATTATCTATAAGAACCATCAGCCGTTTACCTGATTTATGTATAAGATCAAGACTTTTTTTAGAATTATTATAAAATTTGACCGGCTCAAAATTATCGTTATTTATTTTTTTTGACAATAATTCTGAATAACCTAATATCGAAGTTAACGGAGTTTTCAATTCGTGCGTCACATTAGAAATAAATTCATTTTTTAAATTTAAATTTTCTTCTATAATCCTGTTTTTCATCCTCAGCTCGTCTATCATTAGTTTTACTGAAGTTATATCCATAAAAAGTTTATTAACATACAGCAAATTATTTTCATTGTCCACAACAGGAATTGTTATAATTTTAAAATAACGTTTACCTATCATAGTATCAGTTAACAATTCCATTTCTGAAATCTTATTGAATTTTGAAATATCAAAAAAAATACAGGTATTATGACAAATATTGGCCGGATCAATATTAAAGTATTCCCAGCATATTTTAGATTCAAACACCCCGAAATATTGTTTAATCGCATTATTGCAGTTTATCACTTTTTTATCGGATGAGATGGTTAAAAAACCTATTCCTACTTTATCAAGCTGTTCATTTAATTGTTCAATCGAATCATTTACAAAAAATAAAAAAATAATCTCATTTGAACTGTAAAGAACTTTAGAATTGAATACTACATGTTTAGAACTTATTTTATTGACAAGATTATTTAAGGTTAAAGTTCCTTTTAAAGAATTATTTAATCCGGCCTGTTCTATTTTTTTCAAAACACTTTCGGAAAATATTGATTTTAACCCTATTTCATAAATTATTTTTTTCCCTATATCAAAACTTTTTTCAAAAATTTGATTGATAAATTCAACTTTATAATCAGTATCTGTTACAATTATTCCAACATTTAACTCTTCAAATAATAATTTACTTATGTCTTGATTTTTAAAAAATGTATTAGTCCGATTCATTGTCCTAAATTTATTTTTGTAATGAAACTAATTTTTCAAGTTCGTCTGCTGTAATAAGCGCATCTATCAATTCTTCAAGTTCACCGTCTATAACAGAATTCAATTTATATAAAGTTAAATTAATTCTGTGATCAGTTACTCTGTTTTGAGGAAAATTATACGTCCTGATTCGTTCAGACCTGTCTCCTGTTCCAACCATTTTTTTTCTTTGTTCAGAAATTTGAGAACTCTGTTTTTGAATTTCAGCGTCAAGAAGCCTGGATTTTAATACTTTAATCGCCTTTGCTTTGTTTTTCAATTGGGATTTTTCGTCTTGGCAAGTTATAACCAATCCTGTAGGCAGATGCGTCACTCTTACTGCTGAATCAGTTGTGTTAACTGATTGGCCTCCATGGCCCGAAGATCTGTAGACATCAATTTTCAAATCTTCCTGCTTGATTTCAATTTCTATATCATCAGCTTCAGGCAACACTGCTACTGTTATAGCAGAAGTATGGACTCTTCCGTTTGCTTCAGTTACAGGGACTCTCTGAACCCTATGAACTCCGCTTTCAAATTTCAATTTACTGTAAACCATTTTACCTGATATCATAAAAATTATTTCTTTATACCCGCCGACGCCTGTTATGCTGGAAGACATTATTTCTATTTTCCACTTATTAAGTTCTGCATACCTGCTGTACATTCTAAATAAATCGGAAGTAAAAATCGACGATTCATCTCCTCCGGTTCCTGCCCTTATTTCCATTATAATATTTTTTTCATCAAGAGGATCTTTAGGAATTAATAATTTTTTTATTTTTAATTCCATCTCGTCTTTAGTTATTTTCAACAATTTTATTTCATTAAGAGCTAATTCCGCCAAATCTTTTTCATCTGATAATTTTGAAAGTTCTATATTGTCTTCAATTTCTTTTAAAACGCGTTTATATTCTTTCCCCGCATTTACCATAGGTTCCAAATCAGACAATTCTTTTGAATACTGCTGATATATTTTCATATTTGTCATTATATCAGGCTGTGATAA
>JAGOBX010000400.1 GCA_017999075.1 Candidatus Babelota bacterium
TTTTTATTGTTGTTGAATTTGTGCAAAATTTTTTTTATATAATCAATTTTTATTTCTTCAAGAGTTTTGATATTATTTTCGTCATTTTCACAGTCTTCATTATGTATTTTTTGTGATTGTTTGACATTCAGACTTACGGATTGAAGCTCTGAGTTTGAATTAGAAAAAAAAGATGATTTTATTATATGCTGAAGTTCACGGAAATTTCCGGGCAATTCGTATAGAAATAATTTATTAAGAAAATCCGTTGAAAATTTTTTGTCTGCTCCTGTTTCCTTATTTAATTTTTCAAGAAGTTTTTCTGCTATATAAATAATATCTTTTCCTCTATCCCGTATAGGCGGTATATTGATTAAACCATCAGCAAGCCTGTAATACAAATCCTGCCTGAATTTGCCTGATTTGATTTCTGACTTAAGATCCTTGTTTGTAGCTGTAATAAGTCTGAAATCAATGGATTCTGGTTTATCGCTTCCGATCGGATAAATTTTTTTTTCTTCTATTACGCGCAACAATTTTGTTTGACAATTTAAATCCAGATCTCCTATTTCATCCAGAAAAAGAGTTCCGCTATCTGCGTTTTTTATATATCCGTTTGAATCTTTGGATGCGTCTGTAAACGACCCTTTTTTGTATCCGAATAAAGAACTTTCAAATAAATTATGAGGTATTGCATTTATGTTTATTGCTATGAACGGTTTGTTTTTCCGTTTGCTGATTTTATGTATGGCTTGAGCAAATAATTCTTTTCCTGTTCCGCTTTCTCCGGTTATAAGTATGTTGCAGTCAGTAGAAGCTAAGTTAGAAGAATAAACCATAAGTTTTTTTATATCTATATCATTACTCATAAAATCTTTGAATTCGTCAGGAACAGAAATATCAACATTTGAAGTGAATAAATCAAGATTTTTTTTTATACGGGAATCTTCTTCGGCTTTAACCAGCAGAGATAAAATCAATTCATTATTAAGTGGTTTGGTTAAATAATCGTAAGCTCCTGCTTTCATGCAGTTTATTACAACTGAAATATCGCTTAATGCAGTTAATATTACAATCAGTGAATCTGCTCTGTTTTTCTTTGCATTCAGCAAAATTTCATATCCGTTTTTTCCCGGCATTGTAATATCAAGAAAAGTTATATCGTATTGATTGCTGAGCAGCAGTTTTTCGCCTTTTACCGGGTCAGACGAGATGGCAATATCATCATACCCTTTTAAACTTAAATAATATTTTAATGACTGGCATATTATTTCTTCATCGTCAATAATTAAAATTTTCATCTTAACTCAATAATTTTTTTTATTAAAAAATTGAAATCAGTAAACGGTTTTTTAAAATAAGCTTTAGCTCCGAATTCAAAAAGTTTTTCAACTTCATCATCGTGAATTATTCCTGACATATAAATGAATTTAATCCAGGGGAACTTTTCTTTAACACATCCCATCAGTTCAAATCCGTCCATGTTAGGCATATTTATGTCAGTTAAAATAATATCAATATTAATGTTTTTTGAAATAATATCAATTACTAATAAAGGATTGTTCAATGTTATACATTCAATATTGTTTCTTTTATAAAATGAAGCTAATACTTTTGTGAATTCAATTTCATCATCTACTATGAGAAGCAATGGTTTTATTTTTTCGGCTTTTATATCGGCAATAACAGGAAGATCAATAATAAAAACAGTCCCTTCATTTTCATCCGATAAAACTGAAATTGAACCATTGTGTTCTTTTATGATTTTATAAGAAATAGATAGTCCGAGACCCGTACCGGAAATTTCATGTTTTGTCGTGAAAAATGGTTCGAATATTTTTGTTAAATTTTCTTTTTTTATTCCTTTTCCATTATCTTTTATTGATATTCTTATAAATTTGTTGTTTATAAGTTCACAATTTATTTTTATATATCCCTGTCTGATATCGTTTACAGCATCAGCAGCATTTTGAAGCAAATTGATTATAACCTGCTCTATTTTTATCTGGTTTCCTGAAATAAACGGGATGTTTTCAGGTATGTTTATTTCCACTGAATATACTTTTCTTCTTGTCATTGCGCCTACAATTGTATACGCTTTTTCTATGCATTCTTTAATAGAAAAATTCTTAATGTTATCAATATTTTCGTTTTGAGAAAATTCTTTTAAAGTATTTACAATATTTTGAATTCTTGAACTTCCGATACTTATGTGTCCAAGTGATTTATCAATGTTTTCAATATAACTTAGAATTTTTTTCTGTTCGGTATTTTTTTGTTCTGTGCAGCTATCATCAATCAATTTTTTCTTTAATTCTGACCAGCATTCGGAAATAATAGGTATATTCAATGTTATAAAAGTGTTCGGATTATTTATTTCGTGAGCTACGCCTGCAACCATAGTTCCGATTGAAGCAAGCTTTGCCGATTGGACAAGTTGTGAAAAATTTTCTTTAATCTGTCTGGTTTTAAAAAAATTAGAAAAAGCTTTTGATATTATTCCTGCGGCAATTTTTATTGTAGACAATTCATATTCCTGCCAGGTATGTTTTTTTTCCATATCTGAAAAAGTCATGAATCCGAATAATTTTTCATCAATGTTTAAAGGCATGATAATTGAAGAAAAAACACTGCGTACTTTAAAAAAATTATACATGATTTCAGAAATTTCGTTTAATGTTTCGGTATCATTAATTATTGCAATTTTATTTTTGGTGATTTTTTTTATTACAGGTTCTATATCAGAGCTTGGAAAAGTTTTTTTTTCGGATTTAAGTTGACCTGAATTATTTTTTACTCCTTCGTACATAAGCGAGCATTCTGTTAAATCTTCGTTGAATTTATAAATTGAACATCGTGAAATATTTGAAAAAGCAACAAGATAATTTAAAGTTATTTTTATGTCTTCATCGAAGTTTTCTGAATTTATAAAACGTTCTGAAATAGATGAAAATAATTTTTGTGATTCAAGAGATTTTTCAAGAAGCAGCCTCCTTTTATTTTCTGTTATATCTGTTAAAACTCCATATATAGATTTGATATTGCCGTTATCTGTAATTTTAACTGCGCGGCAGTTTATCCAGATATATTTTTCATCGTTTCTTTTTATACGGAAATCAATGTCGTATATCATCGGTGATTTGATGAAGTTTTTGATTTCATTTTCAATATTTCTTATGTCTTCAGGATGTATTATCTGCAATAATTGTTTGATTGAAAAATTTATTATAGTTTCAGAAGGATATTTTAAAAGCTCTATAGTATTTTCATTGACAAAAAGTATTTTTCCCGCAGAATCCATTTCAAATACTGAAATAGGAATATTTTTTATTAGAGACGTATATTTTATTTCTGTATCTATCAGTTTGTTTTCTATTGTTTTTGAATGTTCTTTTATTTTGATCAATTGAAAATGAACCGAGATTCTGTTTACCAGAGTGTCAGGACTGAATGGTTTTGTAATATAGTCTATCGCTCCAAGATTTAGTCCGCGTGCTATGTGTTCCGGTTCATCCTGGGCTGTTAAGAAAATTACCGGTATTTTTTGTGTTTTAATGTTCTCTTTTAATATTTTACATACTTCAAATCCATCCATTCCTGGCATCAGAATATCAAGTAGAATAATATCAGGATGATGAGTTTCTGCTGCTGCTAAACCTTCTTTTCCAGAGTATGCATTTAATACTTTAAAATTTGATTTTTTGAAAATCGTTGTTATAACTCTTTGAATATCATTGTCATCATCGATTATTAATATTTTTGGCGAATCGCCTGATAAATATTCAGCGTTATAGTTTTGATTCATTGTATGTTTTTAAAATTATTTCATAAATATTTATATTTTAAAATATAAATGAAAAAAATAAAAATTCAAGT
>JAGOBX010000401.1 GCA_017999075.1 Candidatus Babelota bacterium
ATAAATACACAACAAATGATAGCGGCCGATAAAAATTATCGTTAAATCCAATACTAGCTAAAACGCTGTTTTTAAATAAATCGGGGAGATACTTAAAATCAGTGATATATTTATTTCTTAGTATAAAATGTTCATCGTCAAAAAAAAATTCTCCATTTAAAGCAGGATAATAAATTATTAATGCAACAATAAAAAATAACACAAAAACAATATAATCGTAATTTCTTTTTTCAAACCATGATTTTTCAGAAATATTTATATCCCCTATAAATTTTTCTGACACTGATTTATCAGGGTCTGTAATTTTAATTTTTCTTGTTTTTTTCCCCATGAATACAAAAAATTAAAACTGCGTTAAATAATTTAAAATTCGGTTGATTGAAAAGTTTTCCGTTCAGTTATTGTTTTATTCCGGCTTTCGGGAAAATCTTATGGTCATCAAAGCTGTCAGAGATTTAATTCCATCTTTAAATGTTATTTTTTTACCTTCGCTTTTAAGGCGCGGAGAAAATTCTACAGGTATTTCAAGTATGAATTTATTCAGCATAGAAGCTTTAGCTATTATTTCCATATCCATATCTACTCCGTCTCTTTCCAATCCGAATTTTTTCAAAATATCGGAATTAAAGGCCTTAAAACTCGTGAGCGGATCTGTTATATATTTGTTGTAAAGCAAAAGAGACATAATGCTCAATACAAATCCGCCATATTTGCTTAAGAAATAATGCAAATAATTTTTTTTATAAATATTCATTATTGAATTGTCAAGATTCATGCATTTAATCAGCCGGGTGCCGAAAACTATATCGAACTGTCCCTGAAGTATAGGCATTATCATTAAATTTATTTCATTAGGGTTATATTCATTGTCTGACGGAAAAAAAACTATAATATTTCCTTTTGCGTTCTCAATCCCCAATTTTATTGCAGCTCCTCTTCCCTTACTTTTTTTTAAAGACAATACTTTAATATGACTTTCAGATTTAGCATATTCCACTGTTTTATCCGTCGAGCCTCCATCAACTACAATAATTTCCTTATTCAAGTTATAGTGATCAAAATTTAAAACAGAAAGTTTGTTTAGTACCTGTTTTATTGTTTTTTCTTCATTCAATGCAGGAACAATAATTGATAAGGTGTGATGAAACGGTTTTAATTTTATGTCACGTTTAGCTTGAATTATTTTAAGCAGTTCGTCAAGAATTTTCCCGCCAAGATGCTTGCCTGATTTATCCTCCCAATCAGATATCCGCACCTTTGAAACTGAATCGGCAAAATTATGTTCAGAAAAAGATATATAATTAGGATTGTCAAGTTTGTCATCATTGCTTTTCTGAAAAAAATATTGAGTTACAACATCTTTTTTTTCAATTTCAATCTTAGATTTTCTCGATAAATAAAAATAAAACTTTTCTATCAATGAATTAATTGATTCGCTCTGTATATCGTAATCTCTATATATATTCGATACGAAAATTTTTTCTGCCGTTTTATTTAAAGATATGCATTCAGCCAAATTACTTGTTAAATAAGTCGGAAACAACGAAGAATTTTGAGTACCAGGCCCATAAATAATAACATCCGCATTTTTCAATGAATTTTCCACTTCTCTGTTTAAAACCGCATTTTTCTCTGATTTTCTCAAAAATGCAAGTTTTTCGTCAAACTTCATTGATTCAATATTCTTTATTAATGATTCATTGAAATAATCTTCTATCAAAAATATTTCTGATATATGAGACGCATTTTGAGGAGATACTATCTCTGCTTCATTTTTCAAAAATGTGTTATCCTGCTTTAACCCGACCAAAACCAGATTTTTACCATCAGTAACATTCAAAACTTTTCCCTGAATACCGCAAAATTCCTGAAAATTATCAACTGCCGTGTTAAAATTTTTATTTGATAAAATATAACAGCCTGCAAAAAAAATATTCCCGAGTGAACAATCCGAAAAATCAAATACATTATTCAGATATTTTTGTTCTTCGCAATATTTATAAAATGCAGAACAATATTCTTTTAAAATCCTTACCTGCTTAACAGCCAAATTATTATAATTTTTGTTTATATTATCGTATATGCACGGTTTATCAAGAAAAAATAATTCTAATACATTAATACCTTCCGCATAACCGGCAGAAACAGGCAATCTGTGTTCGATTAAAAAATTCAAACTTTTTTCACACTGTTCTTTCAAAGGCATTAATCGTGAAATATTTTTTCTTACGTCTGATGGACCTAACATATTGCCTATAAATTTTCGAATTCTTCCTGTTGATAATCCGTCATCATACGTGTTTACTATCATAGTAATGTTTATCAGCGGATACTTCAAAATCGAATCTGTTATTGACTGAGTACCTCGACCGCCTGAAAATATAACAACATTAAATTTTTCTTCATTCATCATAATTAAATTACATCGCCGGTTCTATATAATTTTATCAATAAGTAAAAACATTCTATAATCTTGATTTTAAAAATGAACTTATTTTTTTTACATCATTAATATCATTTATTCCTATTGTTTCCTCTTCTTCTATTATTTCAAGAAGTTCTGTTTCACCTGTTTCTTTATCGAATTCAGGAAACAACGGCAAAAAATTTATTTCCCTTGTTTTTGCGCCTATCAGATTTTTATTATAAATATTTTTTTTAAGAGAGTCAAATAAAGATTTTGTATTAAATAAAAATAACCCGCAATCGCTTAATCCTGTTTCAGGCATCAAATCTCCTTCTCTCTGCTGCAAAACCTCTTTCAAACGCTTATTTTCAACTGAAAAATGAATATATGGTTTTTCTCTTCTATAAACAGGACACGTAAACTTCGCGTTTACTCTGGAGTTATGGGAAGCTATGCATTTTTCTATTGTTTGTTTTAATATAGAAACCTGATCTCCCCAAATAACAAGTGTATTTTTAGTAACTGCATATTCATATGATTTCAAAACAGCGTCACCCATACCCAAAGGTATTTCCTGAACCGCTATGCTGTAAGAATTTTTAATTTTTTGTTTAATATAATTTTCCACTATATCTTTTCCCGATTCTGATAATACAAAAACAAAATGACTGCAATAATCTTCAAGCAATTCTATAAGCCAGTATAATATAGGCTTGTCGAGTATAGGATACAGTATTTTAGGCTTATCATAATTTAATCTCGTTCCTTTTCCTGCTGCGGGTATTACAACTGTCCATTCTTTTTTTAAATCTCGAGCGGATTGCGGCAAATTAGACAGGTCTTTAAAGGAATCAGTTTTCATATTTTTCAAGCAGCTCTTTCAATGAGTTTATTATTTTATCTGCTCCGGCAGCAGTTAAATTTTCTATGGAATCTGTCCCTGATACAGCAAAAACTGTCAAGCCGGCATTTTTAGCAGATTTAATTCCTGAAACAGCATCCTCAACAACAACACATTCTTCTTTTTTAACATTCAATTTTTCTACTGCTGCAAGGTATATGTCCGGTGCAGGTTTAGCTTTATTTACCATAGTGCCGTTTATTATACAATTAAAATAACTTCTCAATCCAGATTTATTTAAAAATAAATCAACATTCTCCGGAGATGCAGAACTCGCTAATCCGATCCTGTATTTTTCACTCAGCTTTTTTATTACTTTTTCTGTTCCGTCAGCAATACATAAATTTTCTTTAAGCATTGCATTGGCAATATCCCTTTTTTTTTTGTCAGGTTTCTTATATTTGTTTCTGAACAATCGCAATATTTATTTTTTATCAATTCAGAATAAAAAACTTCATCAGTTCTCATTCCCGCATATTCTTGATAGTCTTCCATTTCAATTCCTATACCAGACAAAACTT
>JAGOBX010000402.1 GCA_017999075.1 Candidatus Babelota bacterium
ATCACTACCCGGTTCATACTGACCATCTATAACAAATTTATATTTATAAGAGCCGTCAGGTAAATTTAGTTCCAAATACCATTTGCCCAATCCAATATTTTTCATTGAATTAGCAGTAATGTTCCACCCATTAAAATCACCTGATACTGCAACTGATTTTGCTGTATAAGAAGTATAATTAAATATTATTTTAGATTGCTCGGTTTTTTCAATTTGAGTTCCTGGATTTAAAACATAACTGAACTTTAAATTATTATTTGTGACAAATTTTCCCGAAAATAAATAAACACCTTTTTTAACCTTATTCATCTTGTTGTCAAGTTTGTTTAATGTTAATGGTTTCAAATTGCCAAGAATACCTATTCCGTATTGAGGTTCTGTTATCGTTCCGGAAATCATCGCTCGCCTTAAATCTAAAATAAAATTCAACGTAATTTCTTTTCCTGGCAAACCACTATCAACATCGCTTAATTCACTTTTTGAACCATAAAAATCAACTGATTTAACCTGATAATAATAAGGTATATTTAATACAACATTATTATCTACATATATTGACGAAACAGATGTACAAATCATATTCCCATTTTTATATATCTCAAAATGAGAAATATCTATATCTTGTACCGGATTTATATTTATCGACAAACGAATTGCTCCGCTATCAGAAAAAACAAGAACATCAGGTTTTGAAGGAGTTAAATTCCAGTTATCATAATTATTTTTCTGAACAGTTCTTATTCTGTTTCCCATATTTTCCCAAACAGAATTATTATATAAATATTTATATTTATAGTTTTTATTTAAAATCATAGGAAGAGTTATATACCATCATCCAGGAGAAGTAGGATGAGGATTTAACAAATTCGATGTTTTAGACCAATTATTAAAATCTCCTGCTATTGAAAAATTATAAATATTGTTCTGACCACGAGTTACACCTGAAGCAAGATAAAATGTTACATTAGATAAAATTCCTGCAAGAGCTGATGCAGTATCTGATAACCCGCTCTCATATTTTGATAAGGTTCCGTCTTGAACCTTTATCTTATAGTAATAAGTATCCACATAATTAACATCTGTATCTATATAAGAAGTTTCATGTAAGATTGATATTAAGATATATGTTCTCGTATATTTATTATATTTATATAAATAATAAGTATCCGCGTCGAAATCAGGTATATTCCATTCCAAAACAATTTTACCGCTGTCTGCATCTGTGATAATTACCGGAGACGATGGAGTGTCTCCCCAGTTATCATTGATAATGATTATTCCTGTTGGAGAAGAATCAACAGTTAAATATCTATCAGAATGAATTTCATAATCAGCATCAGAAAAACTTGATTTAATATACTTATATTTTATTTGAGTCCCAATTGTTACATTTGTTAAAATACCGCTCCAAATACCGTTATTGTCAGTATCAGAAAGTAATAGACCATTTTCATTCCATCCAGGTAAAGGATTATCTCCGGCAACTCTTACAGAACTTATATTTGCCGATTTCCCTGCATCAACATTAAACTGAACATTTACAGGTTTTGAAACAGTGGCTTGAATTCTATCACTGAAATAACCTTCAGTTTGAATATGTCCTGTTTCTACCGCAGTGAACCTATAATAATAAGTCGCTCCATTATTCAGATTATTGTCAATATATTGTGTATCATTAATATTCAATAAAGCTATAAACTGATAATTAGTATTATTTGAATAAAAAGTTCTATACAGTTTATAATAAGCAATATCTCTAATATCCGAACCTGATAAACTATTACAGCTTATTCTTACAGAAGTTTCGCTTATAGCAGCCGCAGAAATGTTTGAGGGGGGATTCGGCAATTTACACCAATTGTCATTGAATAAATTATTATTTTGAGAAATTAATATTTTTCGGTTCAACCCTGATAACCCGATTTTTCTATTTCCAACAATTGATTCCCATTCCCCATTTATAATAAATTTATATTCACTATTTTCCTGAATACCTGCTATTTCTATTATCCATGTATCAGTTCCTACAATTTTACGGAGCAATGGTGCATTTTCTCCATTATCCCAATTGTTAAAATTTCCAGCAATTTGAATTTTTTGAGCTGCTAAAGTTGAATCATAAAATTCAAAAACATATTTATCATCTTCTTCCCATTCAGTATAATTTACAGCATATTTATATTCATAGTTTACTCCTGGTTGCAGATATTTGGTTATTGTCCAAATATTATTACCTGAATAATACATCGTATCCTGTAACGGATTATAATCATTTACAGAACTTACCCAACTTACAGTATCCGGTTTATTTCCTTTAATTTCAACATTAAAAGTTACAGGAACTGGAGTTTGAGTTTGTATTAAAACCTTTTGACTCCAAAACCCATCCTGAATAACAGAACCTGTTTCTACAGATATTATTCTATAATAATAAGTATCATAAATATTTAAATATTCGTCAGTATATGATAATTGTTCTATTGGCAATTCAGCTAATAATTCATAACCGGAATCAATGTAATCAGAATTATTACTACGGTAAAGTTTAAAACCTATAATTTCCCGGGCATCATTTGATTCTGGTAAATTCCACGTTAATTGAATCATTGTTTCACTCAAAGCTATTCCTGTAAAATTCGATGGAGGATCAGGCAACTTACACCAATCATCATAAATTACGCCAGAATATAAAGGCATAATCTTACGATTATTTGAATGAATACTGGTAATTCTATTATTTCCATTTTCGATATTTCCATTTATAATAAATTTATATCCGCTATTTTCTTGAACCCCTGATATTTCAGTTATCCATGTATCAGTTCCATCTATTCTTTTCAATAGCGGCGCATTGATGCTTGTATCCCAATTGTTAAAATCGCCTGTAACTTGAATCTTATAAATATTTGAATCATTATAAATAAAAGTATATTTTATATCTTGTTCCCAAACCGCATCAATTGCACTGTTTAATACATATTTATATTCATAAACTAGATCAGATTGTAACAGCTTGGTTAAACGCCATTTATTATTTCCAATATATTCCATCGAATCAGATTTATTATCAAAATCATTCTGATTACTTGCCAAGTTTACAGTTGAAGGTATATCCCCTCCAATATCAACAATAAATGTTACATTTATTGGAATAGAAGGTTTTGCCGATGCAAAATTGCTGAATTGATTTGAATTTCCTGCTCCATCAAATGGATAAACTTTATAATAATAAATTGTACCTGTAGAAACTCCAGTATGTATATATGTATTAGAATCTTTATCTAAAGTAATTAACAATATAAAATTGTTAGTATCTGAATTGGTTGAATAATACAATTTTGCTCCAGTATAATCTTCTACTGAAAATAATTTATTCCATGATATTTGTATTTTTGATTCATCAATAACTTTAGTTATAATTTCTGTAATTGCATACGGCGTATCTTCCCAGTTTGACACGTATGTGTCTCCGGTCTGCGGCACTGTTATTTCACGCATGCTGCTTGATGTAGCAAGAGCATTGACACCTAAATACGAATTGTTTCCGCTCTGATACGCATTATACGGATCAAACACATGCTGATTATCGTCATTGTTAAGTTTGTATTTATATTCGTGTTTTCCTGCGGTTACATCGAGAACTGCTCTCCAGTATCCGTCAGGGTTCAATGTCAGATCCTGTTCATTCCACCCGTTGAAACCGCCTTTAACTACTACACGCGTATCTGTTCCGTTATACGGATATATGAACAGGTGTTTCCTGTCTCCTGAATACGGAAATTCGTTAGTCAGCGTTGTATCTGAAACCGTGTAATACGAATATTTGT
>JAGOBX010000403.1 GCA_017999075.1 Candidatus Babelota bacterium
AGTCTGACGGGAAAGTAATAGGGATGTTATATGTTGGAAGAAAGGAAATAAGTGTTACTTCTCTCATAGATTCAATAAAAAAAATTAAAATAGCGTCTACAGGATATGTGTTTGTACTAAATAGTAAAGGAGAATACATTATTTCAAAAGACGGAAAACGTGATGGAGAAAATATCTGGGAATCTGTTGATGCAAATGGAAATAAATTCATACAGGAATTTATTAAAAAAGCTAAAGAGCAAAATGAAGGTGAATCAATTACATATTTTTATCCATGGAAAAATCTTGATGATTCAGGAATAAAAAATAAAGTAGCTGTTATAACATATTTCAAGGATTGGGATTGGGTAATAGGTGCTTCGTGCACAGTTGAAGAAATGTATCAGCCATTAGTTAATTTAAAAAATATGCTTATAATAAAAATTATTTTATATACTGTGATTTTCTTTTTAATAGGGTATGTTTTTATTAAAGGAGTTATTAAAAAATTAAAATTATTCAGCGATATATTCTGCAAAGGGGCTTCAGGAGAATTGAATATAGAATATCCGTTAAAAAATGTTAATTGTTCGGAGATTCGAGGATGCGGACAAAATGCATGTCCTGATTACGGAAAAGATGGTGTTTCATGCTGGTTTGATGTTGGAAGTTATGCCCCCTCTTTCGGTAAAGAAGTTCATTGTCCGCGTGTAAAAAAAGGATTGATTAAATCATGTCTTGAGTGCAATGTGTACCAGGAAGTATGTTCTGATGAAATAAATACAATGGCTGCGTGGTTCAATAAATTCATCAGGATAATAGGAAGTCTGGTAAAAGAAGTTAAAAATTCTGCAAATTCTGTAAGCGGAGCAAGCGTTAAACTTGGTGATATGGTTAATAAAATAGCGTCAGGGTCAGAAGAAACCGCTGCAAGCGTTGAAGAAACAGCATCCACCATCAATCAATTTGCTGCTACAACAAATCATATAGTTGACAATGTAAATAATCAGACTGCAGCTGTAATTCAGACAACTAGCTCGGCAAAACGTTTGTCTTCGGATATAGACGAGGTAAATAAATCATTGATGGAAGTTAAAAGTTCAGTAAATCAGACTACGGCTGCAATTGAAGAAATGATACAGAATATAAAACAAATAACCGAAAATATGAATATAGTTGACCAGAAATCAAAAGAAAGCGGTATTGCCGCAGTAAAAGGAAAAGATTCTGTTGATAAAGCTAATGCAGGGATTGAACGCGTTAAGAACAGTATGATTACTCTTGTTAATGTTATAGACGGGCTTGGTAAGAGTGCTGAAAATATAGGGAGTATTCTTGAAGTTATAGATGATATTTCTGAACAGACTAATCTGCTGGCGTTAAATGCGGCGATTGAAGCTGCGCGTGCAGGTGAGCATGGAAAAGGTTTTGCCGTAGTAGCTGATGAAGTTAGAAAACTTGCAGAACGCAGTTCTAAATCGACTAAGGAGATAGCAGATATAATTAAAACTATCCAGACTGAAACTCAGACCGCCATTGAATCAACGAAAGAAGGTGCGAAAAATGCTGAAGAAGGAGTTAACCTGTCAAGACAGGTTAGCGAATCATTGAATGATATTTCTGCGAAAATAAATGAAATGAGCAGTCTTATAAAACATGTTGCAAATTCAATGAATGAACAGAATCTTGCGAGCGAGCAGATTGTTAAACAAATGGAAAACGTTAATAACATTACTGAATCTGCAAGTCGTTCATCTGCCGGACAGGCTAAAAGCACATCAGAAATAGTTAATGCGATGAATGATGTTCAAAAAATTTCTGAGCAGATAAAAATAGCTATGAATGAACAGGCAAATGGAAGCGTTCAAATTAATACTGCAGTACAGCAGATAAGCGATACTTCTCAGGAAAATGCTAATTATGCTTCTGAAGTTTCAGAAGAAGCAGAGAATCTTAATAATATCTCAAATAATTTGAAAAGTAAGATTAATGTATTTAAAATATAAGTTTATAAATTTTGTAAAAAATGGAAAAACTGCCATTTGGAAACATTACCATTAATTCGAATTTTTAAAAAAGAACATAGGATTAGAATGAAAAAAATCTTATATAATAAAATTATATTACTTATTTCAATTTTTATTTTAGTTAGCTGTAATGGTAATAAAAAAAGTATTTCGGTTGAAAATGAAGTGAATTTTCATGGAAAAATTATCAATGGAATTCGAGAAATAATATTAAATACTGGAGAAAATAACATTTCGTTAAATATATATAGAGGCGATTATGTAATATTTAGAACATCCGATAATCAAAAATATTTATTACAAATTCCAGATTTAAAAATAAATCAAACCATTCCGGAATTGACTAATTCTAAATCATATATCAAGTTTCCTGATTCAGGGACATTTGATTTTTTATTAGGAAGTATAAAAGGTAAAATTATGGTTCACGAATATAGAACTTCTAATTACAAAGAGGTAACTGCATCTGAAGCTATTAATATTATAAATAATATTGAACCGGTTATTTTAGATGTCAGAACAAAAAATGAATTTGAAAATGGTCATTTAAAAAATAGTATACTTATTCCTGTTCAGGAAATACAAAAAAGATATAATGAATTAGAAAAATATAAAACTTCACCAATATTTATTTATTGTGCTTCTGGAAATAGAAGTACAGTTGCTTCAAGAATACTAATTGAAAATGGATATAAAATCATATATAACTTAAGATATGGTATATCCGATTGGATTAGTAAAGGGTACCCGATAGAACACTAATAAATAAAATGGCTGCACTACGATATATTTCAGACTGTATGCTCGTTGTATGTTCGCGACATACTCGTAGACCTTACGGCTATGATTTTGCACCAGGCAAAATTGATAAATGCCAATGTTGTTTAATATTAATACATATATATTGTCTATCTCAGATGCGAAGGATTTTTCTAAAATCTGGTATAAGAAATTTCTATAATTTTATAACTAATTCTGAATTTAAATAGCATTTGCATCTAATAAGACACACTTATCTTATTTATTATCAGAGACATAATACATTTTTGCGTCTAATTTGCGTCTAAATTTTATCTATTTTTTGAGTATTAGATACAAAAGAATATAGCATACTATATCAAAAATTTCACGTACCAAAACGTACCAAACTATAGGTAAAACTAAGTAAATTTCAATGGATATTCTAGACAGGAAAAACAGATTAAAACGCCTTTATTTTCCGTATAAACCTATTGATAAACAAAGGATTATGGCGGAGAGACTGGGATTCGAACCCAGGGTAAAGCTTACGCCCTACAACGGCTTTCGAGGCCGCCTCCTTCAACCGCTCGGACATCTCTCCGTAAAGTCGTTTTAATCTGTTTTTATAGCGTAAAACACTTGAAAAACAAAGGTTTATTGCAAGTGTTGAAGTGGAATTATATATTGTTTTTTGGAATTGTCAAGAGACAAGATTTTACCTGAATTTACCTGGTTTTACTTAGTTTTAGTCCCGAATAAAATCGAAAAAATAATAGAGCTGTATTATGTAAAAATAAATAAGCGGACAATAAAACGCGATATTAATGATTTAATGTTTTAAAATAAAATTGACAAGCAGATAATTTTTATAAATCGAATATAAAAATATTAAAGATGTTTATGGCTGTAAAATTTGAAAAGTAAAGTTCATTTCTAAAATTTTTTTTTATATTTTTTATTTTTATTCTCGATGTGATTATTAGCAAAAAAATTTTTTTTGAAAAAAATTGCTGAAAATTCAAGTTTTTTTGTAATTTAACCCCAAAATTTTAAAATATTTTCATTAAAATCATACAA
>JAGOBX010000404.1 GCA_017999075.1 Candidatus Babelota bacterium
GTATAAATGTTATTACTAAATGACATAAAAATCAAGGTATTTCTTGATTATAAAGATGTTTATTATTTAATATATAATAACTGAACATTCAAGGAAAATATTTATTTTAATATTTAAATCAGGTTTTGCTTTTTGTATGAATAATACGTGAATGATTTTTGGAGTTATCAAATTACAAGAATTTGCGCGTATTGACAAATTATAGAAAGTATTATATAAAATAGAGAAAAATTTATAAAAAGTAAATGAAAAATAAATTGAAAACCTCAACAGCAATATTTGTTTTTATAGTCACTTTTTTAAGCATAAAACCAGTCATGTCAGATGTGAGGGTTTTTACTTCAATTGAACCAGTTGCTTATTTAATAGAAAAAATAGGCAGTAATAAGGTAATTGTAAATTCTATGATTCGGGCCGGAGAAAGTCCGCATACATATGAACCAAAACCTTCTCAGCTTGCAGCGCTAAGCAAAGCTGATATGTATGTAAAACTCGGCAGTGGAATAGAATTTGAATCAGTGTGGATGCCTAAACTTTTAAAGATAAATCAGAATATGAAAATAATTGATGCTTCAAAAAATGTAAAACTGATTAAATTTTCTGAACCGGATCATAATCATGAGAATGGAGAATCCCACGAATGTTCTGCTGATCCGCATATATGGCTGTCGGTGAGTAATGCTATGGTTATGACTGAAAATATAAAAAAAGCATTGTGCATTGTCGATCCTGCAAATAAATATTTTTACGAATCAAATTCAAATATATTGATAGAGGAATTGACAGCCCTTAAACGTGATACTGAAAATAAATTAAGAAACATTAAAAACAGGAAGTTTATTATTTTTCATCCATCGTTTGGTTATTTTGCCGATGAATTTAACCTTATTCAGATTCCGGTTGAAATCGGAGGAAAAGAACCTGGACCTAAACAATTGCGGAAAATCATCCAAACTGCAAAAGAACAAAATGTGAAAGTTATTTTTGCTTCACGTTCTTTCAGCAAAAAAAATGCGGAATTGATTGCAGATGAAATTAAAGGAAAAGTGCAGGAGATAGATGAATTGTCCAAGGATTATATAAAAAATTTAAAGAAAATAACCGAAGTATTTAGAAAAAATTTAGAATAACAAGTTAATATTTTTTATGGAAAAAATAATAGAAGTTAAAGAACTTTATGCAGGTTATGATAAAAATGTAATTATAGAAAATATTAACCTTGATGTTTTTAAAAATGAATTTGTCGGGATTATAGGACCTAACGGCGGAGGAAAAACAACTTTTTTAAAAACATTGCTTGGGCTGCACCCTGTTAAAAGCGGCAGTATAAAAATTTTCGGAAACAGTCCTGAAACCGCAAGAAAATTTTTCGGGTATGTTCCGCAGGAAAATAAGTTCGATTGGAAATTTCCAATGAAAGTTATTGATATAGTTTTATCAGGCAGATTGAAATTCAAAAATGGGTTCAAATATTATTATTCAAAAGATGATTTGAAAAAGTCAAATGAAATGCTTGAAAGATTTGACATGCTTAAATATAAGGATACTCATATTTCAGAATTATCAGGCGGTCAAAAAAAACGCGTTTTTATATGCAGGGCGTTAGTGACCGAATCAGATATTTTGCTTCTTGATGAACCAACTTCAGAACTGGATGCCCATATTGAAAATACGATATATGATAAATTAAAAAAACTTAACGAACATAAAACTATAATACTTGTTACTCATGATATCGGAATTATTTCAGGATATGTTACAAAAGTCTGCTGCCTGAATAGAAAATTATTTTATCATGAGTCAGGAAAAATTACCGGAGATATGATAAGAGAAGCATATCATTGCCCTGTTGATTTAATAGCGCACGGAATTCCGCACCGTGTTTTTGAGGAACACTAATGGAAATTTTGGAATATGAATTTATACAGAATGCATTGATCGCTGTATTGTTATTAAGCATATGCTGCGGGATAATAGGAACATATATTGTAATCCGAAGAATGGTTTTCATAAGTGATGGGATTGCGCATACTGTTTTCGGCGGAATCGGAATAGCGCATTATTTTAAATTAAACATTTTTGCAGGAGCATTTTTATTTGGAATAATTTCAACTGTTTTATTTGAATATATTGTTAAACGCTTTAAAGAACGGACAGATACAATAATTGGGATAATTCTCGCTGCCGGAATGGCAGTAGGGGTAATATTTATTAATTTGACACCAGGTTATTCCGGAGATTTATTCAGTTATTTATTCGGCAATATTCTGATGGTTAAACGGAGTGAACTTATATTCATATCGGTATTCAATTTAATATTGATAATATTTACAACTGTATATTTTCAAGTAATTAAATCAATATCTTTCGATGAGGATTTCGCTATTATTTCAGAATTGCCTGTAAAATTTATTGATTTCTGCATGATGATTTTTATAACTTTATCAATAATTTTATTGATAAAAGCAGTTGGAATAATACTTGTTATAGCTATGCTTACAATTCCGCCCAGCATAGCAAATAATTTTTTTAATGATTTGAAAAAAATTATGATTTTTTCTGTTATAATAGGAATGCTTTTTGGAATTGCAGGGCTATATTTTTCTTATATTTTTGATTTGCCTGCAGGAGCAATAATAATTGTTATTGCAGCTTTATCTTATTTTTTGTTATTTGTGAAGAAAATTATATTTAAAAATTGAAAATTATTAAATAGATTTACAGTCTGCCGTATCTTCAGTAAGAAAAAAAGAAAAATTGATTTTTATAACAGACTAAATATAATATATATAATATAATATATATAAGTTAAGGAGCAAGATAAAAATGAAACTTGAATTTCAGAAGTTTTGCGGAGCAGGAAATGATTTTATAATTATTGATAACCGTAATTTTAAACAGACAATAAAAAATCGCGCTGATTTTGCCGTTAAATATTGTAAACGCGGATTATCAATAGGCGCTGACGGAGTTATATTCATTGAAAATTCAAATATCGCTGATTTTAAAATGAGTTTGTTTCAGCCTGATGGAAGTCAGGCTGAAATGTGCGGAAACGGAGGAAGGTGCGCTGCGCAATTTGCATATTTGAATGGTATAACCAATAAAAATATGAAATTTGAAACTCCTGCAGGATTAATAGAAGCTTTTATTTTAGATAATAGCGTTTCTGTAAAATTAACCCAGCCTTCGAATCTTAAAATTACAGGTATAGTTAAAATTGAAGAATTGAATTTATCATTTGAGTATGGTTTTATAAATACTGGAGTTCCGCATACTGTTATATTTTCTGATAATCTTGAAGAAATGGATATAAAAAAAATCGGGAATAAAATAAGATTTCATAAAGATTTTGCGCCAGCAGGAACCAATGTTAATTTTATAAGAATAAATAATGACAATTCGTTGTCTATAAGAACTTATGAAAGAGGAGTTGAAGATGAAACTCTTGCATGCGGGACAGGGAGTACAGCAGCGGCTTTAATTGCTTCATTAAAAAAAGGATTGGAATCTCCGGTATCTGTAAAAACAAAAAGCGGGCTGGTTTTAAAAATACATTTTGAATTTGAAAAATTGAAGAATAACGATTTGCAGAATATAAATTTGTTTCTTGAAGGCAATGCTGAAAAAATTTATGATGGATATTTGGATATACAGGATAATTTTATATGATAATCCAAAACATTAAATCTGTAAAAGATTTGATTTTAAAGCGGTTTGAACTTAGTGATGAAACTGTTGTAAAAAGAGTTTCTGAAATATTGAGTGAAGTTAAAAAAAAAGGCGATACAGCAT
>JAGOBX010000405.1 GCA_017999075.1 Candidatus Babelota bacterium
TCTTTGCTGAAAAAAATATATCCGGGCTGCAGCATATAATTGTATGATTCAATGTTATTCATATTATTTGTTTGAGTTCTTATTTATTATGTATAAAAAAGTTTTAAATTATTTTTAGAATTATAACATAATTATCAATAATTAGTCAATTTTAAAAAATGATTTTAAATTTTATTTTTATTTCCTTTTATTAAAATATTTAGTTCATTAACTATATCCATTAAACTTTCAGCCTGGCTGTTTAGTTGTTCAGCAGCAGCGGATGTTTGTTCTGCGGCAGCAGAATTCTGCTGAGTAACCTGTTCTATCTGAGAAACTGCTTTAGAAGTTGGTTCAATTCCATTTGATTGTTCAATAGACGCCTGAGCTATACCATCTACCTGATTTATTGCTGAGCGCATATATTCTGAAGCTTCTTTAGAACTTGAATTAATTTCTTTTACAATATCTGCAACTTTTACAGCGCTTTCAACAATCTTTTTCATTGATTCAGAACCTCTTAACGCAACTTCCGCACCTGCGTGAGATTTTCTTACGCTTTCTTTAATTAAATCAGCTATTTCTTTTGCTGCTGTACGTGAAGTTTCAGCAAGTTTACTTACTTGATCAGCTACTACAGCAAATCCCTGACCGTGTTCTCCTGCTCGCGCAGCTTCAATAGCAGCGTTAACAGCAAGCATTTTAGTTTGCTGAGCTATTTCATTTATAGTATCAATTATATCAGTAATTTTTTCACTGCTTTTTCTTATGTCTTCCATGGAACCGGCTATTTCATTTATGACTCCGGCTCCTGTTTCTACAAGAATTTTTGCTTCGTTCATTCCGTCTTCGGCAATTTTAGCGTTTGATGCGTTTAATTGTATTATGTTTTCAACTTTTTTTACAGAGCTAACTGCAGATTTACTTTCTTCAGCATTTTTAAGCGACTGCGAAGATAGTTCTTCGATGGTTGCAGAACTTTCTTCGAGAGAAGCAGCCTGTTTCTGAGCGCCTTCTGAAAGCTGTATGCTTGCTGAAGAAATATCTTTTGAAGCTGATTTAAACCCGTCTGCTCCTGTAGTTAAATCATTTATAATTTTATTAATTGGATTTACGATTCCTGCAGAAACAATATTTATAATTATGATAACCAAAACTGCAATAACTAAACTGCAGATTATTATGATGAATGATATTTTATTGTTATCATTCTCATTTTTTTTGGATTGTTCATTCAATTGTTTTTCTATTTCATCAATATAAATTCCTGTTCCCAAAATCCATCCCCATTCAGGAAATAATTTTACATACGAAAGTTTTGGCTGAGGTTTATCAGAACCTGGTTTCGGCCACATATATTCTACGGTGCCTTCTCCTTTTTCCGAACATATTTTTACAAATTCTTTAAAAATATATTTGCCGTTAGGATCTTTGTTACCAGATAAATCAGAACCGTTCATTTCAGGTTTAATAGGATGCATAATCATTTTAGGAGATAAATCGTTGATCCAGAAATATTCTGTTTTGTTGTAACGGAAATTCTGCATCCGAGCAGCTGCTCTTTTTTGAGCTTCTTCAAGAGAAAATTCTCCTTTATCCACGCGCGCCTGATATTCTGTAATAAGAGTATAACATATTTCAATAAGAGTTTTTAACTGATTTTCTTTAGATTCTATCAAATTTGTTTTATAATTTTTAAGTTGAGATTCAAACATTTTGTTTAAACTGTAACGCACTGCTGAAATTATTATGATTATCAATAAAAAAAGAGTTATAATATTTGCGCACAATATTTTTGATTTAAGTTTCATAAAAAACAACTCCTTATCTCTAAAAAATTTCAGCGGTGCAATTTTAATTCAAATTATTTTTTGTTATCGTTAAATTCCGAAAAATCGTCTTTCATAGGAATAACTTCTTTAGGATTAATTTCAGTCGAACCTTTAGGATGCTTTGATTTTTTAGCGATAGAAATGTTGGCAGAATGATTGTTTCCTAAAGCCTGAAATTTTCCTTTACCTGTTTCAAATTTCTGATTTTTTACTGGAATTATGTGCGTTTTATTTTTTGAACTTTGAATTCTGCTGTGTATATCTCCGCCTTTTTCTCCTTTAACCAAAATGTTCAGTTCCTGCACTATATCAATCAGACTTTCAGCCTGGCTGTTAAGTTCTTCAGCAGCAGCTGATGTTTCTTCGGCAGCAGCAGAATTCTGCTGTGTAACCTGATCAATCTGTGAAACCGCTTTTGAAGTCTGTTCAATGCCGTTTGCCTGTTCAAGAGACGCTTGAGTGATTTGATCCAGCTGCTGATTTACTGTATAAGCTGATTCTTTAACTTCTTTAGCTATAGACGCAACTTCATTTGCTATATCCACGACTTTAACAGAATTGACAGTAATGTTTTTTATTGATTCAGCTCCCTTCTGAGCAGTCTGAGCTCCGGCTCCAGTTTTTCTTACGCTTTCTTTAATCAGTTCTGATATTTCTTTAGCTGCAGCTCTTGAAGTTTCCGCAAGTTTACTTACCTGATCAGCTACTACAGCAAATCCCTGACCGTGTTCTCCTGCGCGCGCAGCTTCAATAGCAGCATTGACAGCAAGCATTTTAGTCTGCTGAGCTATTTCGTTTATAGTATCGATTATATCAGTGATTTTTTCACTGCCTTTTCTGATATCTTCCATAGCGTCTAAAATTTCATTCATAACTTTCATACCGCTTTCAGCAGCGCTTCTTGCGTCTGAAGCAAGCACAGAAACATTTTTTGCATTATCTGCTGCAGTAGAACTTATTTCCACCACTTTCTTAGCGCTGACATTAGCGTTTTTACTTGTTTCTGCGTTTGTATGGGACTGAGACGCCATCTCTTCCATAGTTGCAGACATTTCTTCTATTGAAGCTGCCTGTTCCTGTGCTCCTTCCGATAACTTTATGCTTGCAGAAGTAATCTGACCTGATGCTGAAGTTACCTGTTGTGCGCCTGAACTTAAATCCCCGACTATTTTTAAAATAGGTTTAGTAATAGAATTTGCAGTTATAAGTATAACCGCTACAAGTATTATAATTAAAATTAAACTTATAAAAATTGTAGTGTTTCTGATTTCAATTGATTGTTCCATTACTTTTTCCATAGGTATTGATACTACAAAAGACCATGGAGTTTTTGAATTCCCTATAGAAATAGGGAATAATTCAAAATGAGAAATATTTCCTGATGCAAGTGATTTTTTTTGGAAGGAAAATTCAGCACCATTAGTGATTTTACCATTTAGATCAAATTTTTCGTTTTCGTTTTTGTTTAGTTCAATAAAATTTTTTCCTACATTTTCTGCTTTGCCTCCGTGCGCTACATAAGTTCCGTTATTGGCAACAAGAAAAGCATATCCTGTTTCAAATGGTTTTATTTGTTTTATTACATCCTGAAATTCTTCCAAAGCTATATCAATTCCAGCAACTCCAATGATTTTATCATCACGTTTTATAGGAACGCATAAGGATGTTATTAATACATCTTTGCCTCCTATTTTATAATAATATGGATTTATGACAGTTTCATTGCCGGTTTTTAAAGCTAATAAATAGTAATCTCCAGCGCCTGGTTTTTCATAATCAAGCAGCGGTTCCAGATGCAGATTTTCTCCGCTTCTGTTCCAATAAGGTATAAATCTTCCGGTAGAATCATGACCTGGTTTATTTACAAAATCTAAATCCCTGTTATCAAATAAGTCTGGTTCCCAGCATGACCATACTCCGATAAACTCTTTGTTTTTTTCTAAAATATGTTTGAGTATTGAACTGACTCTTTCTCTTCTGA
>JAGOBX010000406.1 GCA_017999075.1 Candidatus Babelota bacterium
TCGTTAAAAATTAGCGATTGCGAAATATTTTTTTATCCGGCTGTTTTAAAGAAATGGTCTAAATCAATGTTTTATGATGCTTATACCTCCATTTTCTTTGCGAAATTTTTTTTAGTTCTCGATGTTAAATTTTTTTGCGCATATTTTCAGTTCGATAATTTTAATAATAATCCGTTTTGGGGGTTAAATGCAGGGATGGTATATTTTTTTGATTATTTTCATTGTATCAATAGCTGTTTTTAAAGATGATGTTATTTTATGTTTTTTTTGTGACAGCGCCGATGATATTTCATCCAGAGCTTTTATAAAATGCGGTTTGCGCTCGTAATCAGGAAAAAATGTTTCTTTAAGTTCTGTAAATCCGGAATACCTTTGGCTTTTATCAGTTATGAAAAATCTTGAAACTGCATTCCCTATTATAATTCTTCCTGATTCGAATTGAAGATCAATTTCAAAATTGAAATATTTTCTTCTGCCTCCGATTTCTAAGAATGCGTTTATATTATTTTTAAATTCAAAGTTTATGAAAGCTGTATGTTCATAAATATGCCGTTTGTCAAATTTATAAATTTTAGCTTTTGTTGTCTTGGGAAATCCGCAAAAATACAAAATTATATCTATAAGATGCACGCCATCGTGAAGAAGAGGGCCGCCGCGCTTTAAAATATGTTTGTGCCAGTTTGCTTGTAAAAATCCTCCCGCAAGTACATTGCCGTTTATACATCTTAAATTGCCTAATTGTTCTGATTGGATAATTTCTTTGACTTTGTTGTATCTTCCCTCCCATCTCCGTTCATAATTTACAGCGACTGTTTTTTTGTTTTTATCGGCGAGTTTCAACATATATTCTGCATCTTTTAAATTTAATGCCGGAGGTTTTTCTAAAAAAACAGCTTTGATATTTTTTTGTTCCATGCAGCTGCAGAAAATTTCTTTATGAGTATTTGTCCATGAGCATATGCTGACAACATCAATATTTTCATCCTTAATCATTTTCCGGTAATCTGAATATATATGAGATTTGCCTATTTTATAATAATCTGAAAATTTTTGTAAATTTTCAGGATTAATATCTGCACCTGCAACAAGTTTAAAATCAGGGTGTTCATTATATGCTGCGGAATGAGTGCAGATTTTAGTGCGCAGATTGTCGAGTTCAAGCGAAAAACCTATTCTGCCTGTCCCTATAACAGCGGCATTAAAAACGGTCATAATTTTTTTTAAAATTAATATGGGAATTCTGAATTTGTTTTTGATTACAACTCTTAAACTCTGAAAATAATGCTTGTTTATCGGATAATCAAAGGATAATTCAGTAAATTAAAGTTATTTAATTATAAGAATTATAGATAATCCATTAAAGTCATGTCAAAAATTTGAGCATTGATTTTTAATGCTGCGTTTTGAACATTCTGCATTTGCTGGAGTTTAGTAATGACTTCAGTAAAATCCACTTCTTCGGAATTTCCTAAAAGTTCTTCATTATTTATTTTTAATGTTCCAAGTCTGCCTTCTACTGTTTCAATGCGGTTGACTTTTGCTCCGACAGCAGAATCTCTCGCTATGATGTTATCAAGAGCGCTGTCTATATATCCTATGTCTGCGCCGTTTAAATCAGTAACATTGCTGTTTAACAGATCATCGCGCAATTTTATTAAAACATCGAATATAGAACGCTTTTCTACTTGAGCTGCAGCTGTAACATTATTAGGAGATTTTTGATTTACGTTTCCTGTTATAACTCCTGCATCCCTCAGAAAATGAGCGTCTTTAACATCTTCAAGATAAATCTGATGATTGTTTTCACTTGTCAACGTGAGTTTATAATAATTTGTAACATTAGCTGATTCAATGTTTAATTTGACATCTCCGGATTTGGTTAAAAAACCTAATTTAGACATAACATCAGATGTCAGAGAAGCATCATTAAGCGAATCGCGTATTGTCAGGTTGTTCAATGGAGTTCCAGTTAAAATTATCTGGTTGGTTCCAAAATCATAAGATGCAGAAACATCTACCGGAGCCGCTGTATTTATGGCATTAACTATATCTTCTACAGAAGCGTTATCAGCTATTGTTATTTCAACTCCGTTGATTTCAAATGTTCCTCCTTTAATATCTGTTGGAGCATTGCTTGCTGAAAAACTTCTTGATGACGTAATTTTGTTATAGTCAACAAGCCCTAAATCGTTAAGTATGGTCTGAATGCCTGATTCTTTTGAAAATCCGAACTCTACTCCGCCGTCTAAAATAAGGTTATTGTTTTGACCTATACTTGCTGATACTCCTGTGGATGATGTTAAAGAATTGATTTTTGTAACTACGTCAGACATTGAATCAGATGCTACAATGGAAAGCTCTCTTCCGTTTATTTTGAATGTTCCGGAAAATCCGAGAGCTGAAGTAGAATCTGCAAATGTTGCTGCTCCTGTTAACTGTCCTTCTATATTTGCGTCAACGCCTATATCTTTTGAATTTATAAGGTTTTTAATATCAAGCAGTGAATCTTTGTCAGTATCAAAATAAAACTGCTCATCGTTTATTTTAAAATAACCGCGGGAACCTCCTGAAACTCCGTTAAGCTCGCTTAATACCTGAGAAGCAGAAGATGCTGTGGCAGGAATCTGAATTTTATTAGGAGTAGCCATAAACACTTCATTTCCATTTTCATTTATTTTAATTAAAGTATTAGTTTCTATTTCCCTGTAAACAGGTTTGTAATCACCAGTATATTCGACTTCGGTAATTACGTCTTTCATTACCCCTTCAGAGTCCTGACTTGTTCCTCGCGTTACTTTAAATGGTTTCTGGTTGAATGGGTCATCGAGAATTTCAGTTCCGCCGAATAGAAAACTTCCGCCTATGGTTGAATTTGCTTCTTCTACAAGAGTTTCGAGAATCTGGTTTATTTCTTCTGCAACTAATTCTCTGTCTTTATCAGTATAAGTATCGTTCGCAGCCTGAACAGTTAATACTCTGGCGCGCTGAAGACTTTCTTTAGTTTGCCCTAAAACAGAATCCATTGTGTTCAACCAGCTTTTAGCATCTGTAATATTCGTGAGATATTGATCTATTTTCAAGCCTTCGCTTTTATATTTCATTTGGTTCACAGTATCTATAGGACTGTCTGAAGAATATCGAACCTTCTTTAATGTTGATCCTTGATATGTAAGTTTGTCAAGTTCTCTGTAATTTTTGTTTATATTAAGTATTCCTGTGTTATGCAACATAAATGAAGTTACGCGCATTGAATATCCTCCTTAAAATTATCTCGCTAATCCCATTAAAACATTAAGCATTTCATCTAAAGTATTTATAAATTTTGCGCAAGCCTGGTATCCCTGCTGAAATTTTATCATATTAGAAAATTCTTCATCAAGAGATACTCCTGAAACAGATTGCTGTAAATTTTTTAAATTTGTAATTAATGCTTCTTTTGTTTCGGCATTTGTATTAGCTGTTTTTGTTTCAACAGCAATTTTTGATACTAAACTGCTGAAATAATCGTTGAAAGTAGTGGTTCTGCTGTTTAAATAAGGCGTATATTTTAGATTTGCAAGTTTTAAACAGTTGGTGTTGTCTCCTGGACCATTTGAAACGTCAGATATACCGTCAAGGTTTGTGTCAACTCCACCGATAGTGGCGAGTTTGTTTATATCATTTTGTACTTCTTTTGAAACGCTGAATGCAAATGCTGCATTCTCTATAGGTTCGCGCATTATATTGTTTGTAATAATATTGGCTTCGTCCGTAACTCCGCCGAAATAACCCTGACCTTTGGATAAAAT
>JAGOBX010000407.1 GCA_017999075.1 Candidatus Babelota bacterium
TGATAAATCATTTCAGCAAAGCGATTTCTACAAAAAACGCAATAAATCTGCAAAAGATGATTTTAAAGAATTTAAGGGTAACGCCATGGGAGAGATAAAAACAGTCAAAAAAAAAGGAAGCAGAAAAAATTATGACAATGACGAATCTTATTCCGATGAAAAACCTAAAAAAAAATCAAAAAAATCTTCTAAAAAAAAGAATAAAAAAAACTATAACGAAGACGAGGAATAAACAAAAAACGTAATTAAACCATCAAAGTAATTTAAAATGTAAATAAAAATTTATAAATAAAGGAGTAACAGTTTCGAGACAAAATAAATTATTAAATTTATAAAAAGGAGCAATTATGAAAACTAAAAATTTTCAAAAAGGGTTCGCTTATAAAGTTAAGGACAAAACAGCTTATTATCTCGGAATTATTGATGGAATAAATATTTTTAAACTCTCATTAGATTGTCATTTACATTTATTTTATTTTGAAAAAAATAAAATTTCGAAAATCTCAAGTTTTGAAAAAAACAAAATCGAAATGTTTAAAAATGAAGAATTGCCGGAAGACATTAAGCTTATTGATGGAAATTCTGTTGAAATTGACGATTCTGAATTATTGAAATTTATTTTTACCGCGAAACCAATGTTTCCTAATTCTGCTTTTTGTCCCGAAGGGAAACTGGAAGAACTTTTTGAAAGAAAAGGCATTATCTTCAATGAATCTGATAAAATAGAATTGAATAAAAAGTATCGCGCAGTTAATCCGTCGTATTGTATAATAAAAAACAATTCTATCTACAGACAGACTGATATGTGGGAAAAATACCCTGATTTAATCTTAAAATTAGTGCCTTTTGATAAAAAAGTTTTTTTAAACTCGTCTGATTTTAAAGATGATGGCGAATTATATTTATCTGCAGTTTCAAGCGAATCATACGGCGGCACTCATAAAGATTTCGATTCGTTAAAAAATAAAGTAACCGATTCATTCGATAATTTTACTAAAGGATCCAAAATGGCTGAGTTTAAAAGAACATTCGTCATTAAAGAAAAAAAATCCGAATATTTCAATAAATTAGGAATTGATGTAAATAAAATTATTTTATTAAAAAAATCTGTGTAAATGAAAAATCTGGTAAAAAACTTTTTCAAACATTATTGTCCGAAATTATATTACAGTGAAAAAATCCAAAAATTTTTATTTTATTTATTTCTGCCTTCTCCAATAAAATACTTGATTTTATTATTAATAATCCTTATTTTCATTCTGATATGGAACGGGTTCAGTACCGATGATATGTCTATGAGAGTTACTGGTTACAGCATAGATAAAAACGAAAAATTTTAATTTTATTAATTTATACGTAAGTTTCAGCCATGAACAAATAAAAATTATTCATGGCTGAAATTATAAAATATTAAACTTCATCAGGGTGTGAAATTTTTCCTGTTATTGCGCTGGCAGCTGCAACCGCAGGATTTGTCAGATATACTTCGCTTTCAACATCTCCCATTCTTCCGACAAAATTTCTATTAGTAGTAGCAACAGCTCTTTCTCCTTTGGCAAGAATTCCCATATGTCCGCCAAGACACGGTCCGCATGTGGGGGTGCTGACAACAGCATTTGCTTCAACAAAAATATCAAAAAATCCAGCATTCATAGCCTGCTGCCAAATTTTCTGGGTTGCCGGAATTATTATACATCTTACATTTTTAGCCACTTTTTTACCTTTCAAAATTTTAGCGGCAATTTCAAGATCTTCAAACCTTCCGTTTGTACAGGAACCTATAACAACCTGGTCTATTTTAATATTTTTAACATCTTTAACCGGTTTAACATTTTCCGGCAAATGAGGTAAAGCAACAAGAGGTTCTATGTCATTAACATTAATATCAAAAATTTTTTCATATACCGCATCATCATCACTTTTGTAAAAAGTATATTTTCGTTTAGCCCGAGTTTTAACGTAATTTTCAGTTATTTCATCAGGTTCTATAATTCCGTTTTTCCCGCCAGCTTCAATGGCCATATTACACATTGTCATTCTATTGCTCATATCCAAGTTTTTTATTACCGGCCCGCAGAATTCCATTGATTTGTATAATGCTCCATCAACTCCTATTTTTCCTATAACATATAAAATTAAATCTTTCCCAGAAACCCATTTATTTAATTTTCCATTAAAAATAAATTTAAGTGAAGCTGGAGTTTTCAGCCATATTTCTCCAGTAATCATTGCAGCAGCAAGATCAGTGCTTCCAACTCCTGTAGAAAATGCGCCTAATGCTCCGTATGTACAAGTATGAGAATCAGCCCCTATAATAAGATCTCCAGGCAATGAAAGTCCTTGTTCAGGCAACAAAGCGTGTTCAACTCCCATGCACCCCACTTCAAAATAATTTGTCAAGTTATAATCAGCAGCAAAGTCTCTAAGCATTTTAACCTGTTCAGCGCTTTTTATGTCTTTATTAGGAGTAAAATGATCTGGAACCAAAACAACCCTTTCTTTATCAAAAACTTTTTTTATTCCCATTTTTCTTACTTCTTTAATAGCTATCGGAGCAGTGATATCATTTCCGAGAGCAAGATCAACTTTAGCATTAATAAGTTGTCCGGGTTTTACCGAACTATTATTAGAATGCGCAGCAAAAATTTTTTCAGTTATAGTCATTCCCATTTTAAAATACCGCCTTTATTTACAAAAATTTCATTTTTTTTCATTTAATTTTGATATATTAAAAATCGATCGGACTGGTCCTGAACAAACATAACACACTCCAATCAAAAATAATGTTATTGAAGGAAATAAAAATAAAGCGCTTAATAATGCAGCAATAAATATTATTGTCAATATCGGAATTTTAAACAGCCATTTTGCATGTTTAAAGCTGTAATATCTGATTTTAGAAATCATAAGATAACTTACCAGCAACATGGTAAGAGGTAATAATTTTTTAAACAAAATCAAATATTCAGGATTTGAATTCAATATAGAAAATTTTTCAAAAATCCAAATCATTGTGCATAACAGCCCTGCCCCTGCAGGAATAGGCAATCCGAGAAAAAAAGTATTGGGTAAATCAGATTTAGATACAACATTAAATCTTGCTAAACGCATAGCACCTGTAGCAACAAATATAAACGACAAAATCCAACCTAATGTTTTATATTCTGTAAGTTTCAGCGAGATCATCCAGTAATGATAAACAACTACAGCCGGAGCAACACCAAACGATATTACATCAACAAGCGAGTCAAAATTAAGACCGAATTCACTTGTTGTCTTTGTATACCTTGCAATTCTTCCGTCAAGCCCATCCATTAGAACGCCGATTATTATTACTGCGCAGGCTTGTATCCATTTATAATCTAATGCCGATATAATGGCATAATATCCAAGGCCCATATTAGCCAAAGTGAATAAACTCGGCAAAATATAAAGACTTTTATGTTTTGGTGATTGTAAAGATTTTTCCATAATTTAATATATAACAAAATTAAATTTATAATTTTATTAGATTACTTTATTATAAAAAATTTTTCAACACTAAATTTTTTTTATAAAATTTTAGTATTTTTAATTTGACTTTACATTTGTTGTATTATACAAATGATGACAAATTTAAAACATAAAAAAATCTGTATGAATTAAATTTATATTTTATGAAAATTAAATGTTGCAATTACTTTAAATTTTATCAACTGACAATAAGTTTAGTAATATATTTTTTTTGTTGTCCTATTGTTATTTCAGGCAATAATATTCCTTTAACATTAACACCTAAAGAC
>JAGOBX010000408.1 GCA_017999075.1 Candidatus Babelota bacterium
GGCAAAGCTATAGCGTCATATTTAGTTTCAAGCAAAATCGAACTTACTATTTCAGAAAAAATACCATCTCCGAATATAACTGGAACGCAATCGATTTTTTCGGAAAATTTTGTAAAATCTGATAAAAAGTATTTCATTTAATTTTTTGAAATTTTATTTAGGACTGGTAAAACTATCATCAAAAAATAAATCTTCAAGTCCGAATGTATTATAAAAATTATTTTTTTCTTTATTTTTTTTGTCAGCCAGTTTTTTTAAATCAAGGGCATCTTTCCCTAAAATTTTAACTAAAGATTCCGACCATAACGAATTTTTAAATATCGGATTATTTTTATTCTGAGACATACGTTTGACCACATACCTGACTATATTAATTCCGTCGCGAGTAGAATAATCAAGTTTTAAAGAATGCGCTTCCTGCAGAAAATCAACTGTTAATTCTACCAATTCATCTTCTGCAAAAGGAAGATGATATTTCAATATTTTTATTTCGTCATTTTTATCAGGAAAATCAAGTTCAAGCGCAGGATTAAGTCTTGATAATATATAATCAGGAAGCTGATAAGTCGATTCATCATCATTCATAGTCACGCAGCATCTGAATTCAGGATGCGCTTTAATGGTAATTCCTGCTGCAACGCTTTCCACATATCTTCTGTGATCAAGAAGAGGAGCTATTGAAGCCCAGCTTTTTTCATTCATTCTGTTCCCTTCATCCAAAACGCAGATTCCGCCTTTTAGCATTGCTGTCACAAGCTGCGATGCATGATACGAAATTTTCCCGTTAGAGTCAAGCACAGGAGAAACAAGCAAGTCTTCAGGCCTGGTATCTGATGTGCACTGAAATATGTATAAATTCTGTTTTCGGATTTTTGCTCCGCACATAGCTAAAGTTGTTTTCCCAACGCCAGGAACTCCTACTATCCTTGGAGTTAAAGGGAAATCTTCTTTTGATACAGTAATCCAGCAGGCAAGAAGTTGTTCAATAACCTCGCGCTGACCAATCCATTCAGCATCTGTATCATCGGGCTCTGATAATACCAGTTTAATGTCAGAGATTATCATCGTTTCATTTTTCATTTATTATACTACCCCTTTTTTATTTAAAAATGCGCCGAGTTTTTTATCAGTTTTCATAATATGATTAACAAGCCAGTCTTTTAAGAAATTCATAAGATCTATTGTAACAACTCCTTTGCCTGAATCAAAACTTTTTTTAACTTCAAGCGCCTGTTCCACAAGTTTATCATGAATTTCTTTATGTCCCTTAAACTCAGGATACTGATATTGATTCATAAATTTTTCTTCAGTGGCAAAATGAGTAGCCGTGTATTGAATCAAATCATTAAGTATATCTTTCAAAACATTTACAGCCGCTCCTGATTTCATCGAACCATGAAGTTTGTTTACCATGTCCACAAGCCGTTTATGCTGAGCATCAATTTCTTTGATATTAACGCTTAATCCAGAATTCCACTGCATAAATATATCTTCAGGTTCAGAATCTTTTTCATTTGCCAGATTATTTCCATGAATTTCTTTAAACTTAAACATAATTATATTTTTTATCATTCGTTTGGTTAAACGCATAAGATCTTCTGAAACAGCAAAAACTTTCTCTGACGATTTGGCATTAATTTTAATTGAATCATTTATCAGCGATACAGATTCGTTAAGTTTTCCTGCATTTATAGATTGTTCCATCATGGATGTTTTAATATTTTTAGATAAATAATTCAGATTATTCATTGACTTTGCAATTTCCTCAACAGCAATAGTCTGCTCCGAAGACGCTCCAGCAACTTCCTGTGTTATAGTTTTTAATTTTTCTATCTGATTTACAATAGCTCCTCCGCCTTGATTTTGCTCATTCATAGCAAGACTAACTTGATTTATCAAAGTTACTATTTCATTAACTTTAATAATTATCTCTTCAAAAGCGACCTGAACTTTTTCTGATAATATTACTCCATCGTCAGACAGCCTGACACCGTCTTGTGTTGAATCTACTGCTGATTTAGTGACAGTCTGAATCTCATCTATTATTTTAGCAATCTCTTTAGTGGCATTTGCGCTTCGTTCAGCTAATTTTCTAACTTCATCGGCAACAACTGCGAATCCTTTACCATGTTCTCCTGCGCGCGCCGCTTCAATAGCCGCATTCAATGCAAGCAAATTCGTCTGACTCGATATATCTTCTATAACCTCAACGATTTTTCCTATATTATTAACTTTTGCCCCAAGTCCTGTTATTACTGAAGAAAGATTTGAAATGCTTTCTTTAATTTTTAAAATTCCTTCATTAGATTTTTTTACCGATTCTTTTCCCGAAGAAGCAGAAATTCCGCTTTCTCTGGATTTATCATTAATTATATTGACATTATCTGTAATATTTCTTATATTTGCCATCATTTCTTCAATTGCTGAAGAAGATTGGTCTATAGAATTCTTCACTTCAAAAGTTGAAACCTCAATATTTTTTATTGTTGCTGATAATTCTTCAGCAGTGGAAGTTATTGACGATACTGATTCTGCCTGAGATTCAACATCTTCACTTATTCTATTTATATTTGAAACAAATCCTTCCATCATTACCTTAGTTTCCTGAATGCTGTTGGACGCAGAATTAGAAGCTACAGCTATATCCCGGATTTGATGCTCGAGATCAACACTTGTATTTTCGACTTTTTCTGAAGCAGATTTCATTCCATTGACCGTTATATTAAGCTTTTCTGTCATTTTATTAAATGATTCAGCCAACTCTGCGAGTTCATCTTTTGTATCCAAAAATATTTTTTCAGTCAAATCACCGGATGCAACTTTTTCAGATAAATCCGATATTTTTTTTATATTATTTATCATTACTTTCTGAATTCTGAATATTATCATTATAATAATTATTATAGCAATAATAGAAACGGCAATCATTAACCAACGCATTTTGTTCAATTCGGATATTCCTTCAGAAATATCATTTTGATAAACTATCATTCCTACTTTTTTCCCGGAATAATCTTTTACAGGAAAATATGATATTATGCATTTTCCATTTTTTTCAAAACTATCATCAGGATTAAACTCCTGACTTAAAATTTTTTCTGAAATTAAATCCTTTTGAAAATTATTAACTGTTTCAAGAATAATATAATCTCCTGCCGAATTCGACGTATTATTTTTATCTAAAGTTTTATCCGCAAAATTTTTATGCAGCATTATTGCAAAACTTTCTTTATCGGAAGATTTTATAAGTTTTATCAAAAAATTAATATCAAACATGGCTTCTACGCTTCCAAGATGCCTGCCATCCAATGATTTAACAGGAACTATACCTCGTATTACAAGTCCGCCTCTTCCAACTTCTATTCCCTCAACAACTGTTTTTTCAGAATTGGATTTTAAAATTGTTTCTCTGAACGAACTTAAATCTTCTCCGATATTTTTTGTTGTCCATGACCTGAAAAACGATTGAGCGGGCGGCAGATGAAAATGTATCTGGGCAGGCTTATATTCAACAGTATTTTCAAGTATATTCTGAATTTTGGAAAAATGCTGTTTTAAAATTTCGTAACTGCTTTCAAAATTTTTAGTTGAATAATAATTATTATACGCTTCTTCAACAAAAGTTTGACCAGCAAAACATCCTGCTATTACTTTAGCTGAATATGCAAGATAATTTATATTTTTCTCTATATCAGTTTTTTTCTGAACAATACCGTTTTTCAAAGTTATATCAAAATTTTTCAAAGAATAATAATTAGCTGCTATAACAC
>JAGOBX010000409.1 GCA_017999075.1 Candidatus Babelota bacterium
CTATATATCCTAAAAAGTATTTTTTTTATATAGGCATTAGTTGGGTAGTATTAACTGTTCTCTGTAAATTTATTTCTCCGATTATGAATATTGTATTTTTAATATTTTTTGTATATGCCATGATGCTTTTATATGCAGTTATTAAATATAATAAAAAAATACTTCATGAATTTTCTGCATATATAATTATTGGAATTATTTTATTTACAGGTTTTTATATGAGATGGAATGCACTTATATTTTATGAAGGTATAAAACTTGAATATGATGCTGAAGATTATTATAATATAAGCATAAAATATTCTAAGGGGCTATTTGATACAGCAGCAGAAAGACCTCCATATATACGTGAGCCTTTTTATATCTGGATATTAAAATGCGGATTTTTATTTTTTCCAAAAACACCTGAAGCATTAAGAATTATTGCCTTAATAATAAGCCTGATTTCAATATATTCCACATTTTTATTTGGAAAGAAATATTTAGGATATTTAACAGGATTAGGGACATCTGCATATATGTCTGTTTCAGAATCTTTTATTAATGCTGGAGTTCAGGGATTACGTGAGGATTTATATTTATGCATTCTTATTCTTTTTTTATATCAATTAATTAAAAAAGAGAAAAAAATGTCTTTTGGCATTACAATAGGAATATCTGCAGGTTTGCTGATGCTTGTAAGAATTACAGCATTTTCATTTATAATTCCCTTAATATTTATATTCAGTGTAATTCACAGATGGAAACCGATTAATATTGTTATATCTCTAATAGTGCCTTTTACCATGGTTATTCCCCACTTAATTTTTAATTATAATTTTATGGATTCAAAAGACATTCTATATTCAGGAAATATTCATACATCTTTTTATAGAAATTATGAATTTGCAGGAAAACCGGGTTTTATTACAAGGGAGGAATTTAAAACCGATCCATATCATGGAGGTAATATTTCAGCTTTTAAATATCTGTTTTTTGAACATTCTCCGGTTCAAATAATATCAGGATTTACAAAGGGAACAATCAGAATTTATCTGACAAGTTTTACCTATGATACTCTTCTTAATAAAAATAATATTTTACTTGTAATATATATTATCGGTATTATTGGCTTAATATTTTCAAATCAAAGGTGGATATTTTTAATATGGTTTTTTATTTCATTTCCAATGCTATATCTTTCAAGCTTTGTGATCGTGGAAAGATTACTGTTATATTTAATTCCTTTTCAGCTGTATGGAATATTTGCAGGATGGATAAAGGTTTCGGATTATGGGAAAAGATTTTTTAGAAAATAATATTGTAATTGGAAATTATGAATACTTCTGTTTACTGATGGTTCTGCTTTTAATATTTCTTCTTATTCTCATTAAAATCACCAGGATAAATTATTTTTGGAAAAGAAATGCATCTGATCTGACAGCTGATTTTGTTGAATCTGTTAATAAAAATAATATTCCGCAGTTTGAAAAAAAATATCAAAATCTGTTTTATCCTGAGATTTGGTTTAATGATTGTCTTAAAAGTTCTGCCATATTGAAAATTAAAAATGAAATATCAGGAAGGTATAATAACCTGAATTTTAAAATATTTGAAATTAAAAGAAATCTGGTTTTTATAGATGTGGCAGGTAAAACTCACAATATATCAGTCAGAGATAATTTTATAATTATTGAAGATCCTTATATAAATAAATTCAAATTTAATTTGATAAGAAAAAATAATTTCCCTGATTTGTGGCCCTCATCATTAAAAAAATTCTATAAAATTAACTTTGATGCAAAGTATATAGATAATTTTGAATTCAATAATGAGGAATTCTACTATACACATAGTTATGATAAATCGGAAAACGAAAATTCATTTTTCAATAATAGGAAACCTCAGGATTTTGTTTATGACTTGATGGAAATACCTTATAGTAATAAAAAAAGAAAGGTGGTTAATGAAATTTTTATTCTGGATAATTTTATCGGCATAAATATTAATAAAAAACTCATTCAAAAACATCAGATTCAATATCCTTTGTCTCATTATCTTGAATATCTAACATCAATCTCAGATGAGCTTACTTCTATAAGTAAAACTGTTAAGAAAGAAGGTATTTAAAATGAAATTTGATGTAATAAAATTAAAAGATGGACCTATTGAATATACGCTGGACGAAAGGCCGCAAGAACTTGGTTTAGACAATAATGAAATCAAATTTCCTGAAAATATAAATGGAAATATTAAACTTTGTCTTTTTGGGAAAAATATTCTGGTTACCGGTAAAGTGAATACTAAAATTATACTTGAGTGTGGACGATGTCTTGAGCCATTTAATAAAATGATAAATGTTGAAATTAATCTCTTATATTCCAGTGAGCCTGAAGCAAAAAAATTGCCTGAGGAAATAAATCCGGAAGAAGAGATTCTTTTTTATCATGACGGTCAATCCATTGAATTAACAGATGAAATAAGGGACAGTTTGCTGCTGGAAATACCAAATTTCCCGATTTGCTCGGATAAATGCCAGGGGCTTTGTCATATATGCGGAATAAATAAAAATTTAAAAAAATGTAAATGTACAACTCCCAAAAATCATTCTGAACTTTCGGATCCGTTGTGGAAAAGACAGTTGCAGGATTTAAAAAAGAAAAAATAATCCGACAGTGGCTTCTTTAATATGAAAATAGCTTTTGATATAAGGATGATTAATAATTCCGGAATTGGAACTTTTATAAATGGACTCCTTTATGGATTTTCCAAACTGAATATTGATTCAGAATTTATTCTCTTAGGGGATAGAAACTTATCAGGCTTAATTCCGCAAGATCTAAATTTTAAATTATTACATTTTAACAAACCTATATATAAAATATACTCCCAACTGCTTTATCCGTCCGGAATAGATTATGATATCTTTCATTATCCGCATTATAATTATCCCTTGAAACTAAAAAAAAATCTTATAGTCCACATACATGATATAGCACACTTTCATTTTCCATCCTCCGGTCTTCATAAATCATATATCACATATTTTTTAAAAAAAATAAGAAATAACAATATTACTATTATAACAGCATCAGAATTTGTAAAAAATGAACTTGTCTCTATATTCAATTTTAATCCTGAAAATATCAATGTTATTCACCATGCCGTTAATTGTTTTTTTGAAAAAAAACCTTCTCAGGAAGAAATAAATATTTTTAAAAAGAATAATCAAATAACAGGAAAGTATATTTTAACCGTGGGATTAAACAAGGCCCATAAAAATATAAAATTCTTGATTGAATTAATGACTGATACAAAATTATCTGAATATAAATTACTGATAAGTACACCTAAAGAATCAGATATCAATGATCTGGCCATCTTGGCAAAAAAATTAAATGTTTTATCCAGGATAATATTCTATTCACCTAAAACAGTAAGAGAAATGCCCTTATTATATTCAGGAGCAGACCTGTATATTTTCCCTTCTTTATATGAAGGTTTCGGTCTCACGCCTCTTGAAGCAATGTATTTTGGCATTCCGGTTATATCATCAGGCGCATACCCCATGCCTGAAATTCTCGGAGATTCTGCATTATATTTTAATCCGAGTGAATTGAGTTCATGCCTTGATGCATTTACAAAGATTAATTCTAATGGTGAAATTCGTAATAAATATATTCTAAACGGGGTTAAAAAATCAAGAGAATATACCTGGCAGAATGCAGCAAAAAAGATTTATAACATTTATGAAAAAACATATAAAAAATAATATTGAATTATTACAACCA
>JAGOBX010000014.1 GCA_017999075.1 Candidatus Babelota bacterium
AAATAATTTTTTGGATATTTATACAATACTGGTAAACGAATCAGGCGCGTCAGTGTATTCTGCATCGGAAATTGCGCGTGAAGAATTTCCTGATGTTGATTTAACTGTGCGCGGAGCTGCGAGCATAGGAAGGCGCCTTCAGGATCCTTTGTCTGAATCAGTTAAAATTGAACCTAAATCAATCGGAGTAGGACAATATCAGCATGACGTTGATCAAGGCCTGCTGTCTAAAGAATTGGAACATACTGTATCAAGTTGCGTTAATTTTGTAGGAGTTGATTTGAATTCTGCAGGTGTGTCATTGCTGCAGTACGCTTCCGGAATAAATAAACGCGCTGCCAAAAATATAATCGAATACAGAAGCAAGAACGGGATATTTTCTTCAAGGGAACAACTTCTTGAAGTTTCAGGAATAGGGAAAAAAATATTTCAGCAATGCGCGGGTTTTTTACGTATATCCAATCCATCAAATCCTCTTGACAATTCTGCTGTTCATCCGGAAAATTATGAAACTGTTTATAAGATTGCATCAATGCTTAATGTCGGAATAAATGATTTATTGAGAAACGAAGCTGTGCTAAACACTATAAAACTTGAAGAATTTGTTGATGATAAAATTGGAATTTATACGCTGCGCGATATTATGGAAGAATTGAAAAAACCTGGGAGGGATCCAAGATCTAATTTTGTGAACCCTAATTTCAGAAGTGATTTAAACTCTATAAAAGATCTGGAACCTGGAATGGTTTTGGAAGGAGTAATTACCAATATAACAAGGTTCGGCGCTTTTGTGGATATAGGAGTTCATCAGGATGGCCTTCTTCATATTTCTGAAGTTACCACTAAATATATAACTGATTTAAATTCTGTTTTGAAATTGGGGCAGCATTTGAAAGTTCAGATTAAAGCTGTAGATCCTGACAGAAACAGAATTAATTTATCAACCAAATTTGATGATTCTTTTATAAAATCTCCGGTTAAAATTAATACTGGCAATTTTAAAAGTAACAGGAATATTAAAACAGTTAATATTGAAAAAAAAGATAATAATAGAATTAATAATAACCAGGAGAATTCTTCTAAAAATAAAAAATTTGATAATCCATTTAAAGAACTGTTGTTCAATATGAAATGATTATAACAATAAGTAGAAAATGACAGGTGTTATTGATATTAAATTCTTAGAGCCATATTATCAATGTGTATAACTTCAGGATAGTCATTTTCTCCATATATTTTTTTTATTTCTGAAGTTTTCAATCCCTTTATAAGATTTAACTTTTCATTGTTATAATTGCACAATCCTACAGCTATTTTAATATTTTTTTTGTCATATACATATACAGCCACGCAATCTCCTTTATCGAATTTTCCATCGCAGCCGGTGATTCCTGAAGCGAGCAGGCTTTTATTGTTTTGAATTGCAGCGGCAGCGCCATTGTCAACAAAAATTTTGCCTTTTGGTTTAAGATTGAATTTAATCCATCTTTTTCTCGGAGAAATTATTTTATCTGCCGGATAAAAAAAAGTGCCGTTGAACTTGCAATTAAGAATTTTATCTATTATGTCCGGTTCATAACCGTTTGCAATAATCATTGGTATTCCCGACGACATTGAAATATCAGCAGCAATAAGTTTTGATTTCATCCCTCCTGTAGTTGTGCTTTTAGAAGCGCATCCGCAGATTTCAAACAGTTCAGGGGTAAGTTTTTCTATGTCTTCAATCAGAGAACAGGGGTTTTTTATATCATTAAGCAATCCATTAATATTAGTCAGCAGTATAATCAAATCGGCGTTTATCATACTTCCCACCATAGCCGCAAGTTTATCATTATCCCCGAATTTTAATTCGTCAACAGCCACTGTGTCATTTTCATTAATTATAGGAATTGCATTTATTTCAAATAATGAATTTAAAGTATTTATTGCATTTAAATACTGTTGACGATCCATCATACCAGGCTGAGTCAATAAAACTTGAGCTATAATTTTGTTGTATTTTGAAAATAAGTTTTCATACATCTGCATAAGTTTGTTTTGGCCTACTGCAGCAGCAGCTTGTTTTAAAGATAGATCTTTAGGTTTGGTTTTCATATTCAACACCGACATACCGAATCCTACTGCTCCAGATGAAACTATAGTGAAATTTCGTATTCCAAAATGTTTCGACATTGATTTGATTATAGCAGAAATATTTTTATCTGTAATCTGAGGATATCCGTTTTTTATTTCAGTCAATATGCTTGTGCCGATTTTTACAACTATATTTTTAGATTTTTTTATTAGTTCAAATTTATTTGTTTTCATAATAATCAAAAGTTTTTTCTCCTATATATACTGTGTCTCCGTTTTTAGCTCCGGCTTTTTTTAATAAATAATTTATATTGTAATTATCCAATATTTTATTGAATCTTACCAATCCGTCATCAGTTGAAATATTTATTCTGCTTAATGCTTTTAAAATTCTGTCGCCTGTAATTTCAAAATTATTATTTCCTATATCATGTACTTTTACAGGTTCTTCTTTTACAAAAAAGTATTCTTTGACATCATCTTTTTTTATTTCAGTATTTAACTCTGCTATTTCAGGTAATTTTAGTAATTCGGAAATTGAATAGACTAATTCATTAACTCCGAATCCTGTAACTCCGGATATATAGCAGATTTTCAGGACATTTTTGTTTTTATCAAGATATTTAACAAATTCTTCGCAAAACTCATGGTATTCATTGTTTACAACATCAATTTTATTTACAACCACAATTTGTTTTCTTGCTCCGAGTTTTTCATCATATTTTATTAATTCCGCATTGATTGTGTCAAAATCTTTTATCATATTATCAGAATTGATATCTATCAGATGGATAAATAATTTAGTGCGTTCTATATGACGGAGGAATTTTAATCCGAGTCCTGATCCCTGATGAGCGTTTTCAATTAATCCTGGAATATCAGCGATTACAAAAGGAGTCATATCGCCTATCTTAACAACTCCAAGATTGGGTTCCAAAGTAGTAAAAGGATAATCTGCAATTTTTGGTTTAGCTGCGGATATCACTGATAGAAGAGTTGATTTTCCAGCGTTAGGAAGTCCTATTATTGCAGCATCAGCAAGAAGTTTTAGTTCAAGTATTATATTTTTATGTTCACCAGGCAATCCCAGTTCCGAATAATCCGGAGACCGGTTTGTTGATGACTTGAATACAGCATTTCCTCTTCCGCCTGAACCTCCGTTAACAACTGTTACTGCCTGAGAATCATCAGTCAAATCAGCAATTATTTCATTTGTTTCTGCATCGCGCAATAATGTGCCTATTGGAACATATATATATAAATCTTCTCCGCTTTTACCGGTTTTATTTGTTCCTTGTCCATTTTCTCCTGATTCTGCAACATATGTTTTTTTATATTTGAAGTCAATAAGTGTTTTTTTATTTTTATCGCATTTGAATATTACTGAACCCCCGTATCCTCCATTGCCGCCGTCAGGACCTCCTTTAGGAACAAATTTTTCTCTGTGAAAACTCGAACATCCATTACCGCCTTTTCCTGCAGTAACGCTGATTTTTGCATAATCAATCAACATATTTTTTCCTTTCGCTGCTGAAACAACGACAACACACCAAAAATCTTTTATCTCAAAAATATAATGAACATCAGTTATCTTTAGATAAGCAAAATTGTCTGCTGGTTGCACAAACAGCCAACCCCATATTGCGCTGCAAGCAGGTTTTACTTATTCAATTTAAGAAAATATTCTTGATAATGCCGGAGCAACTTGTTTTTTTCTTGATAAAATGCCTTTTAATTCAAAAATATTATTTTCTATTTCAGGCCAGGGAAGCAATTTTTTTAATTTAGTATCTGCTGCAACAAATAAGTAGCTTGATTGAGCGGAGATATCGGTTACAAGCAGACATAGAAAATCAAATTGACCTGATTTAAATTCTGAAAATAATATATTAAATATTTTTTGTTTAAAAGTCAGAACTCTCGACATTCCTACTGTTTCAATCTGTCCGATTCCTGTTTTATTTCCGTTCATATCAAAAATTTTGAAATCAGACATTACAGTATCTTTAATGTTTTTTTCATTAATTACAGAACCCGCTTTGAAAAATTCTTCAGCAAATTCAAGATAATTTATATTGGCAATAGAATTCAGCCATTTAATCATTTTTTTATCTATTTCAGTTGTTGTAGGGCTTTTTAATATAACTGTATCTGACAATATTCCGGCAATCAGCAATTTTGCGATTACGGGAGATGGAGTTATTCCGAAATTTCTGTACTGCATAGATACTATAGTTGATGCGCTACCTACAGGAAGATTGATGAAAGTTATAGGTTTGACAGTCTGAAAAGTCGATATTCTATGATGATCGACTATTTCAAGTATTTCAACGTCATTAATTCCTTCCAGGGTTTGAGTGGGTTCATTATGGTCCACAAGAATTATATTTTTATGATTTTTTCTCAGAAAGGTACTTCTGGTAATTACACCGCTGAGTTTGCCGTTATCATCAAGCACCATTATGCCTTTCACCTTATCTTTTTCAACAATTTCACGCGCTTCATCAAGAGTTTTTTTATAATATATTGTTTTAAAATCAGAAGAATATATATATTTTACGGGGATACATTGTTTAAGCAGAAAAACAATATTTGAAGTGTTGAGTTCGGTTGATATTAAAGTAATGTTTTTTTTTGTTGCCAGTTTTGTGATTGTCCTTGAAGGCGGACAGTTTTCAGAAAGGATTATCACTTTAGCGTTGTAACTGCATGCGATTCGCTGTAAATCATATCTGTCATCGGTTACAATAATTTTAGGAGAAACAGGATTTTTAGTCATCATTTTTTTAAAAGTATCGATTGTTCCGGTGGTTAAGACGATTTCAAAATCGTTATCCTGCATAATATCATTGCATTGATTTAAAAGTTTGCCTGCTATAACATCTGTAATTGAACTGATGTTAGTTATAATTTTATCTGAACTTAACATTTTAAGCAGATTATTTGTGACTATTGACAATGTGAGTAATCCTTCCGGTTTATTTTCTTCATCTATAACAGGAAGATACCTGATTCCGTGTTTTTCGAATTTTTCGAGAGCGTTATGCAGCGGTTCGTGATTTTTAATGTTTATTACATTGCACAGCATGACTTCATTGACTCTGGTTTTTATATCGGTAAGCATGACAGGAGGTTTAACTTTAAATTTGTTTAATATATAACTTGTCTGATAATTTAAAATTCCTGCACGCGCAGGTCTTATATTAGTATATCCCATTTTTCGTTTCAGTTCTGCATACGCAATTGCTGACACTATAGAATCAGTGTCAGGGTTTTTGTGCCCTACTACAAAAATGAGTTCATTGAATTTAATGTCTTTTTCCATTTTATAATAAATTCCTTAGATTTTTAATGGTGAAATTATATGTGCTTGCAGAAAGTTTGTCAATATGATTTTTAAAATAATACAGATAATTTCTGATATAATATTCCTTTTATATCCCACCTTCCTTTATTTGTCATATTAAAAAACAGTTTATTTGAAATTATAATGCAGAATGAGGGAAATCCTGATTCGAAAGAAATTAGATATTTTTTGTTGTAATCTGATTTTATAATAACGTTTTTTATTAAATTTCCTATAAGTTCAGTATGTACAAGTTCGATTTTTTTTGAATCAGACCATTCAATTACAGGGGAATATACATCTGAAATTTTTCTATATTTATTTTTTAATAGCTGGTTTATTTCAATTAAACCATTATTAATTTTAATATTATTTTCTGAAAAATTCCGTAAAGAAATATTATTTAAATCAATATTATCGTTCGGCGTATCAATTTTTATATTTTGATTTCCGCGTTCGCGTTCGATTTTTCCAACTGATAAACTTTCATAATTATAAAATTTTCTCATTAAATATTTTATTTTTTTTTTTATGTTCACAGGCAGAATTTTGAAAAAATTTTTCAATACGGTTTTAGTTCTGAAACTCCCGAGAACAACCGAATATTTTATTGAAATATTTTCTTTCGATAAATTCGGAATATTTTTAAATTCAGAAAAATTTGATTTTTTTGAAGTCTGTACTGTTTTTAATAAGTCCGAACCTATTCCAATTATCCACAATGTTACGCCATTGTTAATGTTAACAGGAAGTATGCTTTTATCAAAATTTATTCCGATACTTTCAGGAATACCTCCTGTGTTTTTATTTTGAAACATAATTGCTTTTTTGTAGCAGTACCATGATAGTCTCAAATATTTTTTGTCATTGAAGATTTTGTAAATATCAAAATACATTTCTGCCCAGAGAATAGTATCCCATATTGCCAATCTGGGAGAAAATGAATCAGTCATAGGATCTACAAAACCGGAAAATTTATCTGTAACAGAAATATCGTTTTTCCAATAATGCCATTGAAAAATGTAATAAGATAATTTAGATAATTTGTCTTTATAATCAATTCCGTTATCAATTAATTTAATAATCGTTTTAACTGTATAATATGCTGAAACACCGTCATTTTCAGAATATCCTGCATCGCGTAAAAAACCGTAAAAATTAAAATTATAAAAATCGTCTTGAGGCAAAATGCTTTTAATTGTTTCTTCGGCAAGAGCCAGATATTTTTTGTTTCCGGTAAATTCGAACCATAGAATAAAAGCAAAAGCAGCAGCAGCAGTACCTCCGGTCGTAATATTTTTTTCTCCTGTAGCGCATTTATAGAATAATTCTTCTTTTGCCGGAACAGAAGGTATTGTGTATGAAAAAGTTTTATTTCTGTTTTGGACATATTCAAGCCATTTAATCAGTTCACAGCATAACTCGGTTATTTCAGCGTCATTTTGAAAATTATTTTCAATGCAAAAAAGAAGGATGTATATTAAATCAGAAGCGATTCCGCCCGGATATCCTGCGAGTCCTGTATTAAACTGAGTATGCGGAAAAATTTTTCCGTAATCATCCAGACCTATTGTGTTATGCGTTATTGAGCAGCGGATTTCAGGAAGTTCAACCATAACAGTTTTCAATAATTTTTTTAATTGTTTTAAATATACTGAGTTGCTTTCCGGAAATGCGCGTGATAAAAAATATAACCTTGAGAATTCGTAAGTCGGAAGACAGTATAAATCTTTATTTAAATTAAATTCAGGATTATCAGGAACGATAAATTCACAGTGAATTTCGTTTTCGGCATCGTAAATTTTTCTGCTGAACTCAAATGCCAATTTTATTGATTCTGAAATCTCCTGTTCATTAATTATATTTTCATTGATTTTATTGCTGTATGAGATGATTTTTTTTTCTATATAATTCCACCATTTTTCAAATGTCAAAATATTGTACGCGCAATAAGCTCCTGTTATTTTTTCATTGAATAATTCTGTTTCATTACAATAAACACTGTTTTCAGAATCGCTGTTTAAATTAAATTTAAGAGTTTGTTCCCATAAACCAAGATGAAGATTTTTTTTTGCTTTGTATTCAAATTCGGAAAATCCGATTTTAACTGAGATTCCAGGATCGTTATATTTTATTCCTATAATCAATAAATTTAAATTTTTTAAGTCAGGAAATTCTATTATTTCGCAATGATTTTCAAACTGTATCATAAGAACCGGCAATTTTGAATATGCTGCAGACCTGCAGAAATATCCGTTTTCAAACCAGTTGTCAATTCTGAATGTGGCATAATTTTCGCCAAGATATTTTCTGATTTTATTAAGTTCTCTCCATTTGTTTTCAGTAATCAAACTGAAATCAGTTAAATACAAAGAACCAGGTAATATTAAAAATTTAGGGGTCTCAGAATATTTTTTGTTAAAAGTTAAATTATCTGTTTTCATATTCTATTTTTTTTTTATAATAGTTAATAGTTTCTGAATAATTATATCCGGAATATTGTAAAATTTCAAGTTCATCAATAAGTTCTTTATATAAATTATTTTTTAAACAGAAATCTATGAAATTATCGGTTTTCCAACCATGTTTTTCAAAATATTCAAAGAAGTTCGGCGGATAATTATTACAATCTTTTTTATAAAAGTCAATTTTATAAATATAAGTTCCTGATTTATAATATTCAAGTTTGATATATTTTTTCCAAAAATTGTTGAAAATTATTTTATCTTTTTCTGACCAGTAAAAAACATTATACATTTTATGTGTTCTTATTGATTCATTATAATTTATCAATAAATGTGTTATGTTAAGAAAAATCAGATTGTTTGCGAATTCTGTTTCATTATTCGATTTTTTTAATAATTCTATCAAAGGGGTTTTGTTTCCTTCAACAGAATGCCAAAAATGTTTGATTTTTAAATAAAAAGCTCTGCTTTCCCCTATCATCATTATTTTATCGTTTTCTGATAAATTTTCATTACACCATTTCAGAGCTTTGTAAGGAGGTATGGAATAATAGAATTTTTTTGGCGCGGATAAATATCCGTCAATATTTATTTTTCCTGAAAAGTAATGGTATAGTTCTGCTGAATTGAACATTTGAAATTCAATAACTAAAACATTTATTGAAATCAGTAAAAGTAATAATAATTTTACCGGTTTAAATGTTCTGGAAAAAACGTCGAAATTTCTGCTTAAAATAATGATAAGAAGTATTAATGAAGGAATAAAAAATCTGAATTCCGGCACTGTGAAAAACCAGAATATATATGATACGCAGAAAGCGCCTGACAAAATAATTAAATATCTGTCTATTTTTCCGTAAAAAAAGAGGCACGGCAATAAACATAATATCGTTATTCCTCCGAGTTTATCTGACATAGAATTTCCCCAAAAAAATAATAACATTTTTTTTATATTAAAATCTTCAGTGTTGAATTTGTAAATTACTGAACCTGAATTAATATCAACGTTTTTTAATTGATAATCATTGGTTATTTTTTGAAAAAACGGATATATCGGGTTTCCGGTTAATAAATAATTTTTTATCAGCCATGGAGCAAATAACAGAAAAAGTATCAGCGCCGCTGCTGAACTGTATTTTATAAAAGCGGTAAATTTCTTTTTTTTTATGTAAACCGAATAAATAATTAGAAATATTACTAATCCAGATACTGACAACATTGATGTATACTTTATTGTAAAACACAACCCGCAGAAAATTATTGCAATAAGAAAATATTTTAATTCATTTGTGTGCAGATAATTTAATACGGCGCATAAAGCCAGAATAAAGTAAAAAGCGAGGGCGGCATCATTTCCGCATGTCCATGAATTAACAGTCAAAATAGGTAAAGATAATATTAGTCCTGCTGCGATATATCCGGTATTTGAAAATAAAATTTTTTTGCATGAAGAAAAACAAACCGCTGCTCCGCAAAAATACATGAACGAATGAATAAGTTTTGCCGTTATTTCATTGCCTGTTAATAGAGCAAGGCAGTACAGCATCTGTTGCCCTGAAGGAAAATCGGAATGCATAAGATAATCAATCCGTAATATTTTATGATGTGAAATGTAATAATCGGGAACTGCAAGATGATAAACAAGAGAATCATAAAATATTTCAGGACTGATTGACATGATGATTACAAATAATACTGAAGGCAGAATAGATAATGCAATTAAATATTGAAAAACTGAAAAGTTTAAGTTGAACTTGAAGTTGAAGTTAAAACCAGTCTTCCATTTTTTTAATTGGTTTTTAAGAAAAAAACAAAAAATTACGATTATAATTATTTTGAATAATGCGGAATAATACAGTTTCATAAAACCTGCGGTAAGCATTATATATGATATTAAACCGAATCCTATTCCTGCTGAAAATCCGAATTTTTCCAAAAAATTCAGAGTCATTTTAAATTTTGTTAATATTGAAAGACCTATTTTTATACTGATAAACAATATCATTGAAAACCACAGATAAGCTCCTGTATTTTTGTATAAAATTTTAAAAAAACCAGGAATGTCTGTGATTTTCAGATTGCTGATGAAGAAAAATATTTCGTGGAATAATAAAATATCTTTAAGAAAAAATGTGATATTGAAAAAGACCCACCAACTAAATAAAACAATAAATATATAAAAAAAAAAATTCGTTAACAAATATTTTTTTGAATACATAATGCCAAAAGTAAAAAACTATTTTATATTTATAAAATTAAATATGAAAAATGCGATAATCATTTTTTGAGATATAAATTTTTTTTGAAATTGACTGATTTGTCCGGATTAAAATCCGGCAAGTATTTCCGAATTTTTGAAAGTTTGGCATATCTGACTTTTGTCAAGTCCTGCTCCTGCAAGAGTTTTGACGGCAAAATCTATGTCAATCAAATCGTCTGGCTGATGAGCATCAGTATTCAGAATAAGTTTTGCGCCGTATTTTAAAGCGTTTTTAGCGACATAACCGTTAGCAAGAGAATGTCCTGATCTTGAAGTGATTTCAAGACATATGTTGTTTTTTTTTGCAAGTTTGATTTCGTCTTTATTAATAAATCCCGGGTGAGCCAGTATATCAACATCCCTGCATTTTACAGCATTTAAATTAGTTCCTGCAGGAACAGGTTCCACCAATGTTTCACCGTGCACCACTATGATTTCTGCTCCTAATTTTTTGCATTCTTTTGCTATTTTAGAAATGTTTTCAGGTATAACATACGTTAATTCTATTCCTGTTAAGACTTTAATTAATTTTTTTTTATTGAATTCTTCAACTGTTTTTTTTATGTTAGTCAATAAAAATTCAAAATTGCTTTCGTCAGCATGATCTGTAATTGCAGTAGCGCGGTATTTTAATTTTACGCATCTATAAAGTAATTCAGAAGGACTTAATGCTCCATCACTGAAAAAAGTATGACAATGCATATTTATCATATCGCAAATCTCCTTGTAAAACCATAAGTTTAGAAAGTTAAGATTTTTAATGGATATATTTTTGTTCTTGCTAAAAGATTAAAAAATCCGTAGCGTTCATAATCAATCCGGTATATTATTTTACATCCGTTTTTTATGTTAATATTTCCTTTATTAATAACTTTTATTTTTTTTCCATTTTCTTTCAAAAAGAAAAAGTTTTCATTTTTGGAAACTAAAGTTAATGTATCGCTTATAAATACGGGAATTTTATTGTTTGACGAATCAAACGGATAAAAATTATTTATCATATAGGCAAACATTTTTGAAACATCGGCAATGTTCAGATTTATGGGATTTTCCGTATCAATATATTTTAATAAATTAATTTTTGCTGAAGGTTTTGGGAATTGGACAGTTTCTTTAGGATTAAATAATTTTTGCAAGTCATTAGTTTTTAAATATGAAAACATTTCTGAGATAGTAAGGAAATCTTTTATTTTAAGAGGGATGGTAAGGCAAGGAAATAATTTGCCTTTTTTTGATTTTTTTAAGTATAAAATTGATGCTCTGAATAAAATTCTAAAATCGATATTTTGGGAATATTTATTGAATTCATAAAAACATATTCCTGAAAGTTTATACAGATTTTTTTCAATAAAATAAGAAATTCCTGCATTTCTGAAAAATATAAGTTTGGCGAATATTTTTGCTGTTGCTTCGGCATCAGCGAGAGCTCGGTGAGCATTTTTAAGAATTATTTTGAATTCATTTGACAGAGATGACAAATCAAGCCCAGAGCCAGGTTTGACAGATTGAGATAACGCTCTGGTATCATAAACCTTAGGCTGAAAATTTTGATTAAGATATTTTTTAAATCTTGTTCTTATTGCAGAAACATCAAATCCTCCGTTATGAACAACCACATATTCAGGTGACCCTGCGAACTCATGGAATTTCATAATGGCTTCATTTATTTTAGGAGCGTCTTTAACCATATCAGGAGTTATATTAGTTAATTCCTGAATACCGAAAGGTATTGTCCGTTCCGGATTTATAAGTGTTTGAAATTTTTCGGATATAACGCCGTTTTTAATTTTTAAAGCTCCTATTTCAGTAAGTTCGTCGAGTTTTGATAAACCTGTAGCTTCAAGGTCAAATGCTACCATATTTTTACCGAACGTTTCGTCAAAACTGTATAGAAGCCCTATTATTAAATTATAAATCATTAAAGCTAATCCTGTTTCAGATATATTCAGTACTGAGATATTATTTGAAAAAATCAGTTTATTTTTATCGCTTGGAATTTCTTTAAACAATAATTTGAATTTATCAGAAAAATTCAATGTCAAAATATGTCCGTTTTTTTGGTTACTGACAGAAATACATTCGGATACTGTGCATTTTAAAAATTCAAACAAACTTTTTAAAACAGGAATTGCAGCAGCAACAGTTTGGGTTTCCGCATATTCTATTGTTATAACAGAATTTGATTTTATATATTTGTTAATTTCAATAATTAATGATTCGAAATTATTTATTTTGAATGGATTAGATATATTGAAATATTCTGAACTGAAAAATAGTTCGTAATTGTCTTCAGAAAGATTACCGAATCTTGTTTTTATCAAATTTAATATTATTGATTCAAAAGATTTAGAATGCAAATCAGATAATTTCATTTTAATATTTTAACCTCAGTTTATAAATCGGATATATTATTTACGGGTTAAATAATATTAGTTTACTTATTAAAAAAAAAATTAAAAATTATATATTTTTATTGATAATACTATTCCGCACTGCATAAATCAAGACTTTTAATAAAAAATTAATAAAATTTGACAATAGCAGATATATCATTATATTATTAAAAACTATGGATGATTGTTTTATGAAAGAAAGGTATGTTCATATTGATTTTTTGCGTGGTATAGCCATTATACTGGTTTTATTCCATCATATGCCTTATAAAACTCCTGCAGTTCAAGGAATCACTGATTATATCATTAATATGTTCAAAATAGGAGGTTGGTCAGGAGTTGATCTTTTTTTTGTATTAAGCGGATTTATAGTGTCAAATATACTATTTAAAGAATACATAAAAAAGGGGAAAATTAATTTGAAATTATTTGTGTTAAGAAGGATTATCCGCATATTTCCTCCATTTTATATTTGTTTGGCTGTTATGGGACTGGTATATTATTTTTTTATTGGAACAGACAGAAATTTATTTTTTAAAACCATTATTGTTAATTTGATCTATTGCCAGAATTATTATTACAGAAACATATTTGTACACACTTGGTCACTTGCAGTTGAAGAACATTTTTATATAATATTACCTGTGATACTCTATATTTTTATGAAAATAAATAAAAACAGTTTTCGTAAATTCTGGATTTTACTGGTTGTAATTATTTTTTCAGTGATATTGGCGCGATATATTAATTCTCTTGTTTCATCATGGTTTCATTATGTAAAAGTAAGTTATATGTATGCCACACATTTGCGTTTTGACGGATTGGCTTTCGGAGTTTTATTATCGTATTTTTTTTCTTTTTCAAATAATCAATTCAAAAAAATTTTTAATAAAAAAATTATGCTTTTATCAGGTTTTATTTTGATATCTCCATTTTTTTTCTTAAGCATTGAAAATTCGACGTTTTTAAAAATAATAGGTTTTTCTATGCTGTATTCCGGTTATGGAATTATTCTTTCTTACATGTTATGTTTGAAAACTGAAAAAATTTGTTTATTTGAAAAAATTATAGCATTGATAGGTAAATATTCCTATTCGATTTATCTTTACCATTTTATGGTTATTGCATTTTGCAGATATTCAAATCCTGATGTTTCACTTCAAAATAAAGTTAATATAATAATTTATTTTTTTTCTTTATCTGTAATTTCTGTGATTGCAGGATTTTTTATTGAAAATCCTACAATAAAACTTAAAAACATATTTCAAGATAGATAAATATAAAATAATTGTTTTTTTTAAAGCGAAGAATATAATTTTGTATATAATTGGCTATTTTAAGAATAAAAAAATAGATTTTCTGGTTATTTGTAAAGCCTGGGGAGGCTCGAAAAATGCAGATGGTTGAAAAAATACGCGTTTCTAATGGGATATTTTGGATAGGAATAGAAGAAGCTGATTTATATATTTTGTGCGGTTGTCCTGCTGACAGCGTTAAACATTTAATGAAAAAAGGATTAATTGTAACTAAAGAAAAAAGCGGTGTTTTATGGGAAACAGGACCTAATGCAATTCTGCTTTCAGACATAGCAATTCAGAACGGAAGTTTTTCAAATCTTGCTGAATTTCCAGTTTTACAAATGTTGTACCGTCAGGGAATGATATTGCCGAACCATCCGAATAATAAAGGGAATAAACCTGTTTTAATTGGTTCGAAACAGCAGGTTTATAGCCAGATGCAATATATATATAGAGGAAATTACGGATTTATCAGCGTCGAAGAATTGATGGAAAACGGGGTATCTTCTGATTTAGCTCAAGAACTTTACAGGATGAAACTCAAGTTTGCTTTTGGTAAAATTTCTAAAAGCGAAGAATTGCTTGATAAAATTATTATAGACAAAGATGAAGTTGAAATTAAAAATAACGTTTTTATTAAAAGAATTGAAGTAAATGTTTTTAAAATAAGATACAAGAATGAATCTGTTGAAATTGATTTGAATCTTAAGGAAAATGAAAAATATGAAAGCCCGTTTAAACTTGGCTCATATTGTCCGAACCGTGAATATTTTGCCGTAATACATTCCGGTGAAGGAGACGGCTGGGATACTGATCGTCCTGCTATGGCAAGCATACTTATGTATCAGGGCAGATATTATTTGATTGACTGCGGGCCTAATATTGATTATACATTGAACCAGCTTGGGATTAGTGTTTCAGAGATTGAAGGAATTTTTCATACTCATTGCCACGATGACCATTTCAATGGACTGACATCGTTAATAAGAGCAGACCATAAAATTAAATATTTCGCCGAATCTTCAGTAAGAGCTACTGTGAAAAAAAAATTATCGGCATTGATTTCAAAAAGCGAAACAGAATTTGAAAATTTTTTTGATATTGTAGATTTAAAATTAAATGAATGGAATGATATAAATTCTCTTGAAGTTCAGCCTGTGATTTCACCTCATCCTGTTGAAACCACGATTTTGTTTTTTAGAACTCCTGACGGATCAGGATATAAAACATACGCGCATCTTGCAGATATAACGGATTTAAATATTTTGAGCAAAATGATAACCGCTGAAAAATCGGGTATTGGAATAAATCAGAATATGTTCGATACGGTTAAAGAAGTGTATTTGAGAGAATGTGATTTGAAAAAAGTGGATATAGGCGGCGGTTTAATACATGGCAATGCGCTTGATTTTAAAAGTGACAGTTCGAAAAAAATCATACTTGCCCACACGTCTCTTGAATTAAATTCCAGTCAAAAAGAAATAGGATCAAGCGCTTCATTCGGGATGATAGATTCTTTGATAGACAATTATAGTGAATACGACAGACTTCAAGCTTATAGATATTTAGTAGCCATTTTTCCTGATGTTGAAAAATATAAGATTGATATACTTTTGAATAATAAAATCAATGTGTTTAATCCCGGAACAATTATAATGAAAACCAATGAATGTCAAAATTGTATTTTTTTATTGCTTTCCGGGAATGTAGAATTGATTTTTGAAGATACTAAATCAATCAGAACATTATCTCCTGGAAGTTTTATAGGAAACATATTTCATTATGATTTAGGTCAGTTTAATAAGACTTACCGTTCTGTCAGTTATGTTAAAACTTTAAATATACCGTTAGAATTATTTGAAAAGTTTGTTGATAAAAATTGTTTAATTCCGAAAATGAAAAATATTAATGAAATTATTAATTTTATGAATAACGTGTATTTGTTCGGTGATTCGCTTTCATATCCTGTTCAAAACCGCATAGCTGATAAAATGATTTTAAAAAAATATCCGAAAGGATATAAATTCTCAATGGTTAATGTGAAAGAATTGTATTTGTTGAAAAATGGAAAAGTCAAAATACATATTAATGGGTATAATATTGAAACAATTGAGAAAGGAGGATTTTGGAATGAAAGCATAGTTCTTTTCGGAATAATAAATATTTTTTGCGCTGAAACTGCTGAAGAATCTGAAATATATTCAATAAACGAACAGGTTCTTTCGGATATTCCTGTAATCAGATGGAAAATGATGGAAGAATATGACAGAAGATTGAAAAAAATATTAAATATACCTGATATATATTCCAATTTTTTTAAGTGGGATGAAGCTTATTCCACAGGAAATTCTCTTATGGACGACCAGCATAAAAAATTGATTTTTCAGGCAGGTGAAATTTCAGAATCTATGCTGTCTTCAAAGTTGGACTATAATTCTTTACGAATATCTAAACTATTGAATTTTTTAATTGATTATACGAAAACACATTTTTCCGATGAAGAACAGCTTATGGAAAAATATAAATTTCCTGAATATAAGGAACACTGCAAAAAACATATTGAATTGATAAGCACTGTTAATAAATTCGCTGAAAAATTTGATAAGAATGATATATCAATCGGTATAGAATTTTTGACTTTTTTAAAAGCATGGATTATTGATCATATAATCAATGATGATAGGAAATATTCTAAATTTTTAAAAAATTAAGTTTTAAAATAATGAGGATAAAATGCAGAAAAAACGCGATTATTTGTTGAAATACTGGATGAGATATTACTTAAACATAGATGAACTGGGAGATGTCACTATTCGAACCGAATTTATTTCAAAAAAATATCCTGATATTAAATATGATATAAGTTTGTTAAATGATGATAAACTTGTAGTTTTACTCCCTGCACGTCCGGCAAATAAAATATTGAAAAAGTTTCCTGAAATTGTTAGTGAAGAATCTAATTCTGATGAAGGAATTAAATTGAGTTTTAACGAAGAAAAATTGGAAGAACTTGCTTCTGATTTAAAAATAGTTGAGAAAAAATTTCCTCCGGATAAAGAACTTGTTGAAAGGTTTTTAAATTATCATAATAAAAAAATAGAAATGAAGAAGAAAAGAAAAAAATATTCTAAAAAAAACGGCGGAAAATAAATCAAAATTTTTTTTGGAATTTTTTTAAAAATAAATATTTTTTTAATATAAAAACGAAATGAATGAGTTATCTATTATAAAATATATATCTAAACTGAAATCAGCTCAGGTCGGCGGAAATATTTTTTTTCAAAAAAGTTGTGCCGATAATAAGACAAGAGGCAGTTACGGAATCGGCGATGATTGTGCCGATAATAAGACAAAAGGCAGTTACGGAATCGGCGATGATTGCGCCGATAATAAGACAAGAGGCAGTTATGGAATCGGCGATGATTGCGCCGATAATAAGACAAGAGGCAGTTATGGAATCGGCGATGATTGCGCCGTGATACCTTTTTCAAAACAAGAATCTATTTTAGTAACCACAGATTCGTTGATAGAAAACGTTCATTTTAATTTGGAATGGATTTCGTTATATGAACTGGGATGTAAATCCGTACTGGTGAATATAAGCGATATATTATCTTGCGGAGGTGTTCCTGAATATTTGTTTTTATCAATAAATGTTCCAAAGCGTTTAAATAAACTTGAAAAGTTATTTAATGGAATAGACTTCGTATGCAGAAAATACGGCATTAAAATATTGGGAGGAGATACTACTTCTTCAAAAAATGATTTGTGCATAACAGTGACTTTAATGGGAAAAGTTAAAAATGAAAATATATTATACAGACATTTTTCCCGACCTGGAGAATTGATTTGTGTAACAGGTTTTGTAGGATTATCAGGAACAGGTTTTTATGTTTTGAAAGACAAATTGAATAAAAACCAATACAAAGAATCTGTTAGACATCATTTGGTTCCTGGAATTTTGTCTTTAAAAGATGCTAAAATATTATCCGAAAATGCAGGTTCGTCTATGGATAACAGTGATGGACTGTATTCTTCATTGTGGTATATGCTTGAAAAAAACAATAATGTGTGTATAATTAA
>JAGOBX010000410.1 GCA_017999075.1 Candidatus Babelota bacterium
GCAATAGTATAATTAAAAGTAACTGCCCCAATTAATAAAATAGGAAAAATTAAATTATAAATCATATTTTTAACAATCTGATAAATAAAGTTATTATAGTTTCATAAAAAAAAATGTAAATCAAAAAAATATAAAGAAAACATGTTGATAAATAATGAGATAAAACAAAAAAACAAGTGGATGGATAAAATCATTAAAGTTTTTTTAAAAACATGCCGATAAAACAAACAGTTTGTAAGAGGTATTTTGTGTTTAATACAGGAAAATTATATGTTGGAAAGTATAAATAATGCAATTAGCCGTATTGGAGAAATTGAACAAAGGATTAATTCTCTATATAATTCTAAAATAGGCATGTTTAAAGGATTAACTGAAAAATACGGCCAATCTAATGTTGAATCGTCAGTCAATAGTGGAGAAAATACTTCTAATACTTTTAAAAAAACATTGGAACAGGCATTACAGCAACCTGTGAAAACACCCCCTTCATCGAATTCAACAGTTTCATCAAAATCAAGTTTAGAATCAGATAAAACCGGAAATACAATAAATTCTTCTGTTTTATACGGGAAAGCTGCGGAATTGAATGTTGATGATAATATTAATAAATTAATAAAACAAGCTTCTGAAAAATATGGGATAGATTCAGATATTATAAAAGCTGTTATATCAGCAGAATCAAATTTTAATCCTAACGCTATATCTCCAAAGGGAGCGATGGGATTAATGCAATTAATGCCTGATACAGCATCGGAACTTGGAGTTTCAAATCCGTTTGATGCTGAAGAAAATATAAATGCAGGGTCAAAATATTTAAGTCAGTTATTAAAAAAATACAATAATAATCTGGATTCTGCTCTGGGAGCTTATAATGCAGGTCCTGCAAACGTTGATAAATACAACGGAACACCACCGTTTAAAGAAACAAAATCATATATTTCGATAATAAAACAAATACTGGGGAAAAAATCTTGAAATATAACAATAGCGGAAAAAGCAATATAGGATTGATAATATTTTTATTTTTAGTTTTAGCGGGATTAATAGCCGGAGTTATGTATGGTCTGCACAGAGTAGGATTTTATAATGCTCAAGAATTGTTTTATCCGTTATTAAGCAAAGTAGGATTAGCAGATAAACCGCAATATATAACTGGAAATCTAATTGAATCTGAAATATTAGCCCAAAGAGACAAAGCATTAAATCAGAAAGAAGAAGAATTAAAGAAAATAACTGAAGATTTGAAAAAAAAAGAAGAAGAACTTAAAGAAAAAGATTTAAAACTTCAGCAGAAAGAGAAGGATTTAATGGATAAAGACAGAGCTATTCTTGATAAACAAGCTGAAGCTGACAATGAAATTCAAAAATTGAAAAAACTGGCATTTTATTTTTCAAGCATGAAACCTGATGAATCGTCGAAAATATTAGAAAATATGCCTGAAGAACTTGTTATACAGATTTTGAAAAATATACCGGATCAAAAAACTGCGGCAGTTATAATAATGAAAATGGAAAAGAAGAAAGCCGGAGATATTATGAGGAAAATGTCGCGTTAAAATTAATAAAATAAAAACGCGGAATTATTTGAGGAAAATTGCGGGTTATCCCGCGAAAAAAAGCTGTTTGAGTAATAGTTTGTAAGAGCTGATGAAAATAAACAGCAGGAAAATTTAAGATAAGGGCCGGACCCATCAGGGAAGCCCGCATTTACCGGTGATTGATTGAACCGGTATCGCATTTATCTAAAAAAGTTATAATTAAAAGTTGATAATTGTCAATTTTTGAAGAAAAGTAAATTATATTTTTTGATAATTTATTGAAAATTATTAAACGATATTTATTTACTGAATTAACAATAAAAAATGAAATATAATTTAAATTTAAAAAAGAGGAGGTGAAACAATATGAAATTAGCAGAACTTATTTCTGCGACCAAGACGGTTGCTAACTTGCAGAAAAACGCTGTAAACGTTAAAAATGAGAAAACGTCTGATTTTATGGAAATTTTTATGAACATACAACAGACCAATCAATCGCTTATAGACAATACAAATTCTGATTTATCAAGTGAAGCAGAACAGAGTAGAGAATCTTTTTTCGGAGAAGAATCTTTGAACGAAAAAAAAGGAACTTTAAATGAAATTGAACTCTCAAATTCTGACGAATTTGAAAAAGGCGCTTCAGAATTATTTGAACGCCAGAGTCAGAAGACAGAATTTGAGTCAGTAAAAATGAATTCTACAGAACCTGTCAAATATGCAGTTTCTGAAAAATCGAGTTATGAAAATTCTAATTTAGATAAAAAAAATTCGAATATGCAGGATTCAGGGAAAAAATCGGAAAGAATGAAAGATTCTTCTGTTCAAACTGATAATGCGGAGAAAAATTTATCTGATGAGAAAAAAATAGAATTGCAGAACAGGTTGAAAAAACTTGCGCAGGTAAAAACATCTGAAGAATTTGATAAGCAAATAAGCGAGATAGCGGCTTTGATGAATGTTTCAGTAAAAAAACTTACAGTGTTGCTGCAAAAAGAAGGTATTGATTTGAATAATGTAAAAGCAGCGTTAGAGGAAAGCGATTTAAAAAAATCGCAGCAGTTAATTTTGGCAATGACAAAAAAATTGTCTGAAATGGCTGTAAAAACAAAATCTGCTTCTGTAGAAAAACAAGCTAATCAGGAGAATCAGGCAAATCAGTTGGTTGAGGGCAATAAATCAACTGAAGATACCGGATTGAAATCTGCAGCAAATGAAACTACAGTAGTTGATAAAGAGAATAGTTTTGAGTCATACTTAAACAAAAACAAATTCCGCAGGGGAACAGAAAATGGAAAAATCGAAATTAAAGATATTCCGTTAACAGAAACAAAAGAAAAATTAAGCGATGCGGAATTATTAAAACTTAAAGAACGGTTTAAGTCGGCAAAAAACAATGATTCTGAAGATAAAAAACAGGTTTCTGACAATCAAACTTTGAAAACCTCAGATAATGCAACGCAAGGAAAAATTAAAATTTCAGCAGCTGAACAGATTGTACAGCGTATGATGATTAAAATGGAATCCGAAGCGGATTTATCTGTTGGAAAAGAAAAAACGCAGCAGGGCAACGCGAAACAAACTGTAGCACAGGTTGAAACAAGCGCAGCATCAAAAAACGCTACTAATAATTTCAATAATTCAAATTCGCAGAATTTTATGTTTAATCAAAATAATCAGGCGTTCAGCACAAAAATGAACGGATTGATGAGAACTGATTCTACGCAGCAGTCGTCATATACGTCTGTGAACTTTAAACAGACTTTTGATGAAATGATAAAAAGCATAAAATTATTAAATGGCGGCGGAGTGAACCAGGTTGAAATCAAACTTCAGCCGGAACATCTTGGAAAAGTAAGGATTGAATTATCAGTAGAGAATAACAGCGTAACAGCTAAGATAGTATCTGATACTGAAGCTGCAAAACAGTTGATAGAAAGCAATTTCAACCAGTTAAAATCAAGTTTGGAAGAGCAAGGCGTTAAAATAACAGGGTTTGAGGTATCTGTAAACCAGGAAAATCAAGGAAATCAAGAAAGGTTATTTAATGAAAATTCAGGAAGAGGAAGTAAAAAGTTAACCAGGTCTAAAAATGATGATGCGGAAAATATTATAACTGACTCTGCATCTGAAATTATGAGCAATATTTATGTTGACAAACGGTACAGTACTGTCAGTTATATAGCTTAACCGAAAATTTGTCTGTT
>JAGOBX010000411.1 GCA_017999075.1 Candidatus Babelota bacterium
GATTATATATGTTTTCAAAAAAAATAAAAGAAAATCAAAAAATTAAAAAAAAATTATTTAAAATAATAGATAAAATTCTATAAAATCAAAAAAATGACTTTTGATGATACGGCACTTTTATTATTATCTTATGGAAAATAATAATGATATAATTTACGGAATCAATGATAAACCTAAATTAAGTATTGCGGTTTTATTGGGAACCCAGCATGTATTTACTTTGTTTGGAGCAACTACACTTGTTCCATTAATTTTAGGAAATTCTATTTTTGGAGCAGATAATTTAGCTATAGCTAATTTTGTTGGTAATGTTTATCTTGGCATGGGAATAGCAACTTTGCTTCAATTATATGCAGGTTCATGTCTGCCGATTATTCAAGGTTCGAGTTTTGCGTTTTTAACTCCTTTTTTTGCTATAATAACATTAGTTAAAACTGCTGGTGGGGGTTCGGCTGAAATAATGCAAGTTATATCCGGCGCGCTAATAGCTGGAGGTTTAATTGAAGCGGTTCTTGGCTATACAGGTTTTGTAGGAAAATTAAAAAGAATTATTACTCCTGTAGTTATAGGTCCTACAATAATGCTTATTGGTTTCAGTTTATTTGATGTGGCTGTTGAATTTAACGCTGCTAAATATTGGCCAGTCTCTTTGCTCGTTGTTGCATTTATTTTTTTCTTCACTCTTATTTCTAAAGGGAAAACCCGTTTATTTCCTGTTTTGTTATCAATAATAATTGTTTATATTTTATGTTTGATTTTGTCCGTATTAAATATTTTTGATTCAATGCATCCGGCTTATGTTAATTTGAAAGTAATTAAAGATTCTGACTGGTTCAGATTACCTTCTGTTTTTCCATTTGGTGGCCCTCAGTTTAATTTAAGCGCTATATTTGCAGTATTTGCAGCATTTTTAGCTTCAATTATAGAATCAATTGGTGATTATCATTCTGTTTCTTATGTATCTGGATTGAAAGATCCCGAACCTAAAACAATAAGTAAAGGCATAGGCGCAGAAGGAATCGGCTGTATATTTAATGGGTTAATAGGAGGAGCAGCCACCACGAGTTATACTGAAAATATCGGTCTTATTAATATTACTAAAGTTGCTTCTAAATATGTAGTTTTTATAGCTGCCGTTATTTTAATATGTTTAAGTTTTTTTTCTAAATTAGGGTCAATAATATCTACAATGCCTTCCCCAATAATAGGTGGAGCATACATAGCATTATTTGGAGTTATAGGTTCACTGGGGATTCAAACTTTAACGAAATGTGATTTAAAATCTCAGCGCAATTTAATGATAATTGGTTTTGCCTTTTTAATGGGATTGGGAGTTGGGAAATGGATGCCTGAGTTTTATAAATCAAATCCTTGTTTGTTAGGGGAATCAGTAACTGAAAAAATTTGTTGGGACATTATGGGTTCAATTTTTTCTACTCCAATGGGAGTTGGTGCAATTTGCGCGTTGCTTCTTGATAACATATTGCCGGGAACAAATGCTGAACGCGGTTTGACTGAATAAAAATAAATTAAATTTAATTATAAATATTTTGACAAATTACAGGTATTGTTATAAATTATTTTCACTAACAAATGAAAAAAAATATAATCCTACTGCTGTTATCTTTTATAATAATAGGTGCGTTAATTTATTTTACAAAACGCGAAGATAATATTTTTTCTGTAAATATTGTAAATTTTAATGAATCGAATTATAACTCTCATTTTTTTCAAAACAAGATTAAATTTATTATTAGTAATTTTTTGCCGGAAAACACTATTTTGTTTTATTCACTAAATGATGATCCATCGTATAAATTAAAAGACGGAATGGATAAATTTTTTTTTGATAAATTTAAAAATATCGGTTTTTTCTTGAAAAATCGATATTTTTCAGATACAAAATTAATCAATAATAATTCAACCGGTCAATTGAATTTTATGGTAAAATCCGAAATAATTGAAATGCAAAATATAAAATTTTTTATAATAAAGATTTTTGAGGTTAATGAATCTAACAACCAAATAAATAATTTAAATATTTCTGATTCGCCAGTTCGATTAATACAAAATAAAATCAATCAATATGAAAAAAAATATGATTATATTATTATATCCGGAAAAATTCCCATTGAAACTGTAGGAAAAATCTGTATGGGAGTTTCAAAAATAAATTTATTTATTTGGATTAATAGCGATTATGAATTGCATAAAGAAAAAAAAGTATGGAATGAAGTTCCTGTAATAAATCCCGGAATAGATAATGAATATATTGGCATAACTAAAATTAATTTTATAAAATCAAACCGCCTGTTTCATTCAATGAATACGGAACTGGCAAGCATCAAACAATGAATAAAATTAAAAATAAAAAAAAATTAACATCAATAATACTATTTATAATAAGCGTCGCAGCTTATTACAGAGCGACATCGGCATATTTTGTCGCGGATGATTTTTTTTATTTATATCAAAGAAATAACCCTGATTTTTATTCACCGTTTACCCATTTTTTTTACCAGCCTATAACTTTAGGAATTTATTATTTGAATTATTTTTGGGCAGGTTTTGATCATTTTAAATATCATTGGTTTGTAATTATTTTAAATGGATTAAACAATATTATTTTTTTCAATATCGCATATTTGCTTACTGGAGGCATATTTCGGGCATTTATTATTTCGCTTTTATCTGCCATATATTATTTTTCCGCAGACAATATGATTTGGATAAACTGTACAAATAATGTTTTATGTGCATTTTTTTATTTTTTATCTATCTTGTATTCTATAAAATTCAATAATTCTAAACAAAAAAAACATTTGATATTTATGTTGCTGTTTTTGAATTCAGCATTATATACCAGGGAAATGGGAGTATCCCTGTTCATAGTTTTGATAATTCTCGATGCTGTATACTTTTTTAGGAAAAAAACATTATCCCTCGATTTTAAATTTTTTTTAAAAAAACACTCTTTCGTTGTTTTGTCCGGATTTATATATATTTTCATAATGGCATTAGGCCCTACATTCAGATATAAAAAATTAAGTTTTGACAGAGGAGCCTATGAATTAATATTTGATATTAAAAGCATCTTAATTAATATTAACTGGTTTTTTTTCCGGACATTCATACCATTCTCATTTGGTTCTCATTTTAAATTTGATATAATTCATAATATTATACAAATTGTCAGATTTAATTATATTTCCTTAATATCAATTTTTATTTTATCATTTATTATCAGAAACAGGCACTTTTATTTTGGAGTTCTGTGGATATTAATTACTGCATCACCATATTTGCTTTTAAATATATATTTTGTTCATACAGGAGAGAGGTATTTTTATCTCCCGCATATGGGATTAGGTTTTATGCTGATTGGTATATGGGTATATTTAAAAAACTATTTAAAAAATGTTACTGCAAAAAAAATCACGGCAATATTTTTGATGTTAATTTTAGTCTTATACAGCGTTGTATCTTTTTACGCCATACAGCATAGAATAAATTCATGGATAGATGCAGGAAATATAAGTTATAGATTTTTGGACAGCGTAAAAAAAACTTTTTCCGATATACCTGAAAATTCAGTGCTATTTATTAAAAACGTCCCGAGATGGCGTTCCAGCCCGCCTAAATTAATTGTTTTAATAACAGGAGCATCATTTGCTTTAAATTTACATTATGAAAAAAAAAATATTGAAGTAGTTCCCTACTGGGAAGATG
>JAGOBX010000412.1 GCA_017999075.1 Candidatus Babelota bacterium
ATACTCATCCGAATATAATGCAGATATATTATGCTGATACCGGAACATATATAACATTAACTGACACATATATTGATGCAATAGGGACAAAAGTTAACCGCGATATATACATAGGACATAATACTGCAGAGCTAAGTCTGTTAAACCCTCAGTCAAACGGATACGCAGGTAAATCAGCAGAAATATTATTAACTGCAAATAAATACTGCGAATATATAGATTCATATACTGCGATAATTTATCAAGCTGACGATACATCAAAAACAGATTTTAAAAAAAGCGGAACAAACGGATTTTATATTATTAATACAAATATCGAGTTTGAAAATTGTTCTGAAACAGTAATTTTAGAAATCGATCAGACAACATATCACGGAGATACAGGGACCGACACATTTGTATTTTATGTTGATAAATATGCTCCTGTATCAATAACAAAATACGACACTGCCGGAAGCGGGATAGACGGCATAACGCTTGTTGAAGAACCGGGCAGAATGCGAGTGAAAATCGACTGGTCTGCGGATCCCGCCATAGATACTGGTTCAGGATTAAAAGGATATAATATTTACAGAAGCGAAACAGAAATAACGGATTTGACGCAAGCTGTTAAAATAGGGGAAACATCGTTTTATATTACCGGATATACTGATAAAGCGCCGGCGCCATTTAAAACTTATTATTATGCTGTAACATCGGTAGATAATGTCGGCAATGAACAACAGATGTTTGATGATTATCCAATAGAAATCAGTTATGACAGCGAACCGCCTGTATCATTGACGAATGATATTTCAGAAGGTATAGACGCAATAAAATTGGTTGCAGATACAATTGCCAGAACTGTAACATTAGATTGGTCAGCAGATATGCCTGAAGATAATTATAAGATATTATATTATAACATATACAGAGACACAGAAGTTATCACCGAAGAACAGAGAACCGCGTGCGAACTGATAATATATGATTCTATACCTGCGCCTGCAAACATTTATATTGATGTAAAACCGGAAAAGACTCCTGAATATTATTATTATGCAATAACAGCTGTTGACAATTTTGGTAACGAACAGATCATATCTCCGTATGCGTTTTATATACAGAAACCTGCAAGTTATAAAGAAGAGTGTACAATCTGGTATGCGGACGCTTCAAATGGCAGCGATTACAATAACGGAGGTTCAGAGACCGAAGCTTTTTTAACGATAAATCAGACGATGCAAGCAATAGAATATTCACGACAGAATACAGAAACTCAAACGCGGACAGATAAAATAATACTAATGCCCGGAATATACGATGAAGAAATTAAAATTTCAGCAAACAATATTTGTATTGAAGGATTGAAAGAAAAAAGTGAAGAGATTATATTGAAATGCAGCGGAGATAATATTGGTATAATAAGCGGAGAAAACGAAAACCCCTCCAATTTAAAAATAAAAAATTTAACAGTAGAAATGGGAGACAACACTCTAATTTACGCAATAGGCGGAGACATAGAAATTTCTAATATAATATTTAGAGATGAACCCGGAAAAGAAGTGGCTTACGGAGGAGTAATTGTTGCTGAAATAAATATGGATTCATTAAAAGTTATGAACTGTATATTTGATTTTAAAACCGACGATTATTCAAATTTTATTGATGTGTGCGCAGGCGAGCTAAAACTGAATTTTTTAAACAACACATTTTACGGAGCAAAATCAAGCGATGCTTTTATTTTTTGGGAAGGTGGAGTTTTTGATTTAGTATTATATGGAAACAAAATATTTATTGAAGAAAATAATTCAGTTAAATATTCGGTGTTTAATGAAGAAGCAGCAAACAGCAAAAAATCCGATTATAATATTTTAATAACCGGAAACAGGGAAGATAAAATTATATGGAACAGTAATGGAACGCAGTATTCCGCATTAGAAATCAGAGAGTGGAAAAACAATTTTGAGGGAGAAACAAACAGTGTAATATATAGCGGAATAGCAGGAACAGACAACGGCGGCTCAATAACTCCTGACAGTTATATATTAAATTTTGATGCTGATCTGGATGGAGACGGAACAAACGATAATGGAAAAACAGTATATTATATAGGAAGTTTCGGTTTGGCAAATCCGTTTGAACCGCGTGAAAACGCTAAACCGGAAATAAGCGGGATAAAAATAAATGATGAAGAAATACCTGTTCAAATTTTAGATGAAATAAATAATATCTGCTGGAATTATACAGATCCGGAAAATGATAAACAGACAGATGTATGGGTTCAGATATCACAGGATTCTAATTTTAATATTGCTGACATAATTGATTCGCAATTGATTTGTTATGATACGAATTTTATATATTTTAACCGGATAATTTTGGATAACGCCGATACTTTATTTATAAGAATGCGTTTAAATGACGGATACGTTTCTTCAAACAATTTATCATACTGGTCAGAGTGGTCGAATGTTTATCAAATTAATAATTCAGATGGAGCTGATACCGAATTGGAAAAAGATACTATTCCGCCTGTAATATCATTAAAATATACGCAATTGCCTGCAATAACAAATCAGAATATAATATTATCAGATTATTTTGAAGTAAGCGATAATGTTAGTTCATCAGACAAAATCACAATAACCGGAAATACAGGGTTATATGATGCAGAAAATAATTATTCGGTAATCGTCATAGCAATTGACGAGGCAGGAAACACTACATCAAGAGAGTTTAATTTTATAATAGACAAAAGCGCTCCGTATATTAATGCAAAATGTTTTACAGTTGAAAATGGAATGGATTCTGAGATATCATTATCGGTTGATAAATGGTATAATAAAACAGTGAAAATAATATTTTCTGCAAGAGATAATTTATCGGGAGTTTCTGATACTGAAGAAATTATTATAATTCAATCTGAAGGTCAGAATCAATCTGCAGAATGGTCGGTAAGCGATTATGCCGGGAATATGTCATATTTAAAAATAGAAAATATTAATATAGATAAAACAGAACCTCGAATTGAATTAGTCAAACGAATAAATGAATTTGTGAATAGCGATGTAATTTTGGAATATAACGCAAATGATTCGAATGTAGTAATAATATACGGAGATAACAGTCCATATACAAGCGAAGGATTGCATAATGTGGTTTTGACAGCTACGGATGCCGCGGGAAATACTTCAAGTTTAATTTTGAGTTTTATGATAGATAAGACCGCGCCAGCGATAAGTGCAGAGTGCAGCGTACTGAACGCAGAGAATGGAGAATGGCAAACAGTTCAGCCTGCGGAAAATGTTTGGTTTAATAAGGTAGTTAAAATTACATTTACAGCTACTGATAATCTCTCTGGTTTGATAGAGGATTCAAAAACCATAATTTTATCTGAAGAAAGTTATAATCAATCAGCGTTGTGGATAGCGCAAGACTTAGCTGGAAATACCTCGGTGTTCTCTGTGGACAAAATTAATATTGATAAGACCGCGCCTGTATTAACGATTAATCCTGTTGTTACGCCGACTAATCAAGATGTGATTTTAAGTTATTCGGTTAATGAGGAATGCGTAGTATCAGGCGATACGATTTTTACGAACGAAGGAAATTACACAGCGATATTGACAGCCACTGATTTAGCGGGAAATACAACAAGCGCGAGCGTATCGTTTACGATAGATAAGACTGAGCCAGCGATAAGTGCAGAATGCACCATACTGAACGCAGATAATGGAGAATGGCA
>JAGOBX010000413.1 GCA_017999075.1 Candidatus Babelota bacterium
TCTTTAAGGTTTGTGCCTATGAAACCTTCGGATCCTGTTATTAAAACTTTTTTCATAAATCACACTATTCCTTTAATTGTATCTGTAATATAATCTATTTGTTCGTCAGTCAGACAATTGTGTATTGGCAAATTTATAACTCTTTTTGAAACGTATTCTGCGTTACTGCAGAATAAATGATTGTATTCTTTAAACATCTTATGTTTATACATAGGAACATGATAGCATAAACGCGTATCAATGCCTGCATCAACAATTTTTTTGTTAATCGAATCCCTGTTTTCCACAAGTATAGGATAAAGAAAATAAGCCATTTGATTTGATTCAGGTTCTTTAATTAAAGTAATTTTTTTATTTTCAGAAAAAGCTTTGTTATATTTTTCTGCTGTTTTTCTGCGTTTTTCCATATAATATTTAATTTTAGAAAATTGAACCAATCCGATTGCAGCTTGAATATCTGTCATTCTTGCATTAAATCCAAGCATTATATGACTGTATTTTTCTTTAGGGTCTTCTCCCTGATTCCGCATAATCTTTATTTTTTCATAATATTCTTCGTTATCAGTAAAAATCATTCCGCCTTCCACAGTAGTCATAACTTTTGCAGAATGAAAACTCATCGTAGATATATCCCCGAATTTTCCTAATGGCTGACCTTTATAAAAACCTCCCAATGATTGGGCAGCATCAACAAGCAGAAGGATATTTTTTTCTCTGCAGAAATCAATAATTTTATCATAGTCGCATGAATTTCCACCATAATCCATAGTCAGAAGCACTTTTACATCTTCAGTATAAACTTTTTTTATGCTTTCTATTGATACAGTAAAAGTATCTTTGTCAATATCAGCAAACACAGGAACAGCAGACTGATTCAAAACCATACTTCCTGTTGCAATATAGCTCATAGCAGGAACTATAACCTTATCGCCAGGTTTAACTCCAAAAATTTTTAAAGCAATGTCAAGCGCTGTTGTTCCGTTATTCACGGCAAGAGCATATTTTCTGCCGCAGAAAATACGCATTTTTTCTTCAAATTCTTTAACTTTAGGTCCCATAGAAAGCCAATTGATATCAAATAATTTTTCAACCTCTTTTTTTTCTTGAGAACTTATATCAGGTATTGCCCATGGTATGAACATAATAATCACAACCTAATTAAAAACGTAAATATATTTATTTAAAAAATTTTATTTTCTGAAATTTTTATATATTTCATCAGATTCAATATTTTTTATAACTACAGCTCCTGCTCCTACAATTGCATTTTCACCTATTTGAATTTTATTGCTTACCACGCTACCGATACCAAGAAAAACTCCAGAACCAATTCTGACGTTGCCAGCCATTATAACTCCAGGACAGATATGCGAATGAGCGCCTATTATACAGTCGTGATCAATATTTGAATTCGAATAAATAATAACATTATCTCCGATTTTTACTGATATTCCGATTGAAACATTTTTCATAATAATAACATTATTCCCCAAAATCATGTCACGGGAAATACGCGCAGAAGGATCAACCAAATTGATTGTTTCATAATTTAAAAAAACAATTTTATCATAAATTTTTCTGCGGATAGTATTATTCTTATCAGTTCCTACGCAATTAAGGGCATACTTTATTCTTCCGGAATATTCTTCAAGAATTTCATCATTTCCCAGGTATTCATAATTTTTTATATCCTCAGATTTTTCAAGAGCAACATAGCCGGTTACACGATATTCATCATTATAAAATTCTTCTATCATATCAATCGCTATACGAGCTAAACATCCGCCGCCAATTATAATTAAATCTTTCATTTGATCATTATCCTGAATTTTCAAATTTGGTGGTCTAATCTTGAAAACTGCAAATCATAGTATTTTTTATATTTACCATTTTTAGAAATAAGTTCCGCATGATTTCCGGTTTCAACAATTTTGCCATTATCAATAACTATAATCTGATCAGCATTCAGAATAGTTGATAATCTGTGAGCTATTACAATTACAGTAATATTTTTGCTAAGTTTTTCTATAGAATTTTGTATCAGCCGTTCAGATTCATTATCAAGCGAACTTGTAGCTTCATCCAGAATCAATATTTGAGGTTTTCTAACAAGCGCCCTTGCAAGAGCTATCATTTGTTTCTGTCCGCCTGACAGAGTTATTCCGCGTTCTCCTAAAACAGTATCAAATTTGTCAGGAAGTTTCATAATAAAATCATAGGCATTTGCGTTTTTGGCGGCGTTAAGTATTTCGCCTTCATCCGCATCAAGTTTTCCATATAAAATATTTTCTTTTACTGATGCGTTAAATATAAAATTATCCTGAAGCACAACTGAAATAAGATTTCTCCATTCAGCAAGTTTCAAATTTTTCAAATCAGTTCCGTCAACAGAAATTACGCCTGAGGCAGGATCATAAAATCTCATTATCAAATCAATAATAGTTGATTTTCCAGAACCTGTAGCTCCTATTATGGCAGTAGTTTTTTGTTTCGGAACAATGAAACTCATATTATTTATAACCAAATTGCCTTTAATATATTCGTAACTTACTTTTTCAAATTTTATCTCAGAATCAAATGATCTAACATTTTTATTGCCGTCAAGTATATACGGTTTATTTTCAGAAGAAATGACATTCAATCCAATGCTTACAGGCGGTAAAGTTGACGAAAGTAAATCCAGGCTGTCAGCAATACCCTGAAAAGCAGGAATAAACCTGTAAGCCACTATAAAAAACAAACCCATTTCAGAAAAACTCATATTAAAATATTTTTTAGAGACATAAATCATTCCCGCAACCAAAAACATAGTAACAGGAGATTTTAAAAGCCTCATTTTTCCTGTATTCACAGACGATTTAAAGTTTGCATTTAAATAATCAAATAAATGATGTTTAAACTTTATTTTTTCATATTCTTCCCGCATATAAGCTTTAATAATCTTAATTCCGTCAATAGTTTCAATAAACATACTGTTCAATTTCTGATTTTTAAGAGCGCTTTCTTTTGAATACACAAAACTTTTTTTTATACGGTTTTTATAAATTGCTATAGAAATTCCAGACATAACTAAAATCAGCAAAGACAATTTTAATGAAACCATGCTCAAGACAATAAAATAAACTGAAATCATCAATAAACTTATAAGCAAATTTATACAATGAATCAGAGCATGGCCGGCATGCATTGCGCTGCCGCTTATGTAATAAATAAGCTCTCCTTTTTTTGATGCGTGATAATATGAATATGATATTTCCATCAGGTTATTGTAAATTTTTCCGCCGAAATCAGCAACCAAATCTCTTCGCAATTCCGCCTGTAAATATAAACAAAAAAAATCTATTATTTTTTTTATAACAAATATCAAAAGAAAAAAAAACAATAAATAAAATAAAGAATATTTTATATTAAATCTTAAAAACAATTCAGATGTGTATCTGATTATTTTATTGGAACTGGCATAAATCGAATTCTGATAAATCAAAGAATCAATAATCGGCGCTAAACTTAACAGTCCCAATCCTTCGAAAACAGATGCAGAAATCAATAAAAAAAAAATTACAGCAGCTTTTTTCTTAAACTGCCTTATAAATCCAAAGAATAATTTTAAATCTTTAATAATACCGAACCGCCGTCAAAATTATTAAAATATTTATTTTGGTTTAATGCTAATCTGCTAATTTTGAAAATAATTTTCATAATTATGCAGTAGGATTA